>JAUVWK010000203.1 GCA_030604165.1 Alphaproteobacteria bacterium
ACTGAATGTCGCGCATCTGGGCGACCGAAGCGACGCCGGCGGTGAGGCAGCTGGCGAGACCGGCGAGCACCAGCTCCACCGGCGTGGCGCCATGGTCCTCGGAGGCGAAGACCTCGGGGTGGTCGGCATCGAAGGTGAACGTCGATTTGTGGTGCTGCTCCTCGCCGAGGCCAAAATAGCCCTCGACGATCGAGTGACTGTGGGTGCCGTGCTTCCACTCGCAGGTCGCGCGCCATTGAAATTGGGCCGCTTCCGGCGCCCCGCTCAACGCCTCGCGGGCGTCGAGCAGAGCTTGGACGTTAACGCCGTTTTCGACGGTGATTTCGGTGGTGGCCATTGACTTGTTCCTTCCCTTGCTCCCTGAACCGGTGCGAACCGATCCGCACAAATACAAAAACTTTCGTCCGAGGTCCGGGGAGCGAACCCCGCAACATGACCTCGACGGATTGCGCGGCACTTCGATGGTTGGCCGTCTTCCCTGCTTGGCCAGAATCAAGAGCGTAGAAGCCGCAGCCCCGGAGTCAAGCGAGATCGACGACGCGCGGCGCGATCGGTGCTCGCCGTCCCTTAGTATTAGATTCCCAAATACTCGTCGACGACGGCCTTGTCGTGGAGTTGCTCGGGGGCGATGGTGGTGACGATGCGGCCCTTCTGGATGATCAGCACGCGCTCGGCCAGGGCGGCGATGAATTGCAGGTTCTGCTCGACCAGCAGCACGGTGAGACCGAGCGCCGCCGTCAAGGCCTGTAGCTGCGCCTGGATTTTCTCGACGATCGAGGGCTGAATGCCTTCGGTCGGCTCATCCAGCAAGAGCAGCTTGGGGCGCCCGACGAGGCAGCGGGCGAGGGCCAGGATCTGCTGCTCGCCGCCGGAGAGGGCGCCGCCGCGACGTTCCAGCAGGGGCTCGAGGATGGGACAGTATTCGATCATTTCGGCAATCGCGCTGGCGCCGCCGCGCACCATCTCGCCCATTTTGAGGTTTTCCATGACCGTGAGCTGGGCATAGATATCGCGGCCCTGCGGCACGTAGCCGATGCCGCGACGCGCCCGCCGGTGCATGCCGAGCTGCGTCACGTCGGCGCCGTCGAAGCGGATCTCGCCCTGCTCGGCGCGGAGCTCGCCGATCAGGGTGCGCAGCAGCGTGGTCTTGCCCATGCCGTTGTGGCCGAGCACGCCCACGACCGTGCCTTGCGCGAGCGACAGGTCGATGCCGTCGAGGATCTGGATGCGGCCGTAGCCCGCCCGCAGGCCGCGCACCTCAAGCACCGCCCGACTTCCCGAGATAGACATCGCGCACCGTCTGGTTGCGCTGGATGTTCTCCATGGTGTCCTCCGCCAGGATTTTGCCCTGGTGAAAGACCGTCACGGTGCGCGCGATTTGCCGAATGAACTGCATGTCGTGCTCGACGACGACGATCGTCGTCGTTTGGTTGACCTCCTTGATCAGCGCGGCGGTGCGGTTGGTTTCCTCGATGGTCATGCCGGCGGTGGGCTCGTCGAGCAAAATGACTTGGGGCTCGAGCACGGTGACCATGCCGAACTCGACCCACTGACGCTGGCCGTGGGCGAGCTCGCCGACGATGGTGTCGGCGATGGCGACGAGCTCGAGGCGGCTCAGGATCTCGTCGATCTTGGCTTGCGCGGCGCGCGGTCCGTGGCGATAGCGGGCGGCCAGCCACAGATTTTCGTGCACGGTGATGCCGTCGTAAACGTCCGGCACCTGGTTCTTGATGCCGATGCCGTGCCGGCTGATCCGATGGGCCTGGGCGCGGGTGATGTCGTGCCCGTCGAACACGATCTGGCCGGCGGAAGGGCGCAGCTGGGCCGTCAGCATCTTGAAGAAGGTGCTCTTGCCGGCGCCGTTCGGGCCGATCAGGCAGCGCAGCTCGCCGCGCGCGAGGCGGAAATCGACGCCTGCGATCGCGCGCACGCCGCCGAAGCGTTTCTCCAGCGCGCGCGTTTCCAGAATGATCTCGCGCTCGCTCATGTTCGGCCTCGCCCTGACCGGCTGGCGCTCCCTGGTATCAGGCGGGCAAGGCGCCGCACCAGGAGCAGGGCGAGCTCATCGACGCCCCAATCGACGGCCGCGACGGTGCGCGGCAAAGCCAAAATACGGCGCCACACCTGACGGCGGTCGCGCCAGACCTCGGGCAGCATGCCGACGGTCGGCAACAGGCCCTGTTGGAAGACCAATACGAAGACGATCAACACCGCGCCGAGCACCAGGGTAACCTGACCCACGCCTTGGGTGCCCAGCCAGCCCTTGAAATGCTCGATCGCGAAGACCCCGGCGATGGGCCCGATGAGGGTCGATTTGCCGCCGACCAGCACCCACATGATGACGTCCGCGGCGCGGCCCAGGCTGAACATTTCGGGGTGCGCAAGCGGGATCGACATGGCGTAGAAGGCGCCGCCGAGCCCGGCGACGCCGCCGGCAAGCACGAAGGCGCCGAGTTTGTAGCGGCGCGTGTCGTAGCCCAGCAACTCGGTGCGCCGCTCGTTTTCGCGCAGGCCGACGATGACGCGCCCGAACTGCGTCGTCAATAGCAGGCGCAGCCCGAGATAGACCAGAACGAGCAGCGTCGCGCCGACATAGAAGAAGCCATTGATGTCGAGCTCGACGCTGGGGTTCCACGGCACCTTGAGCTGCGGCACGGTGGGAATGCCGTTCTGGCCGTTGAGGCGAACCGTGCCGATCACATACTGGTCGCCCGAGGTCGCGCGCACGCCCTTTTCCAGAATCAGCGTGAAGACGAGCGTCGTAACGCTCAAATAGATTTCGCTGATGCGGCCATAGATCATGAAGTAGCCCAGCACCGCGGCGCCCGCCATGCCGAAGGCGATGGCGAAGAAGACCGAGCCCGTGGTCGCGCCGGTGTTGAGGGCGAGCACCGTGTAGCCATAGCCGCCGAGACCGAAAAAAGCGGTTTGGCCGAAACTCAGCACCCCGCCGAAGCCCCACAGGAAGCCCATGCTGAGGGCCAGCATCGCCAGCCCGAAAAAGCGCGACATCTCGAGAATGACGAAGAGCTCGAGATGCAGCGGCATGGTGATGAAAAACGCCGCCAGGGCGGCGACGAAGAGCCACCACCACCAGCGCGGGCGCTGGCTCGGCTGCTGCATGGCGAAAACCCGATAGGCCATGGCTCAGACGCCTCGGTTCAGGCGTCCGGTGATGCCGAGCGGCAACAGGCGGAGCAGGACGATGGCGACGAACAGCACCGTCATCTCGCCGGCCACCGAGGTCGAGATCGTGGCGACGACGCCGTCGATGGTGCCGAACAGCGAGGCGGCGCTGATGGTGCCGAGCAGCGGCAGGTGGCCGCCCGAGATGACGGTGATGAAGGCCTTGGCGATGTAGGCGATGCCGAGCGTCGGGTAGGTGCCGACGATCGGCGTCAGCACCGCGCCGGCGAGTCCGGTGAGGGCGGAGCCGAAGCCGAAGGTGAGCATATAGACGAGGCTTCGGTTGATCCCGAGCGCCGCTGAGATTTTGGGGTTCTGCATCGTGCCGCGAACGATCAACCCGTAGGGCGTATAGCGCCAGAAGGCATAGACCGCGGCCAGGAGCACGAAGGCGACCGCGATCAACACCAGGCCGTAAACCGGGATGCCGAAATCGCCCACCGGGACGTTGCCGAGCGGCGCGGCGACGCTTTCGGTTTGCGGTCCGAAAATCGTCGTGACGCCGCCCACCAGAAAGAGGCTAAGGCCCCAGGTGGCGAGCAAGGTGTCGATGACGCGGCCGTAAAGCCATTGGATGAGGAGGCGCTCGACGATCATGCCGAAGAGGCCGACGGCGAGGGCGGCGAAGATGATCGACAGCCAGAGAGCGATGCCGGCCTGATTGCAAATCGTGCAGAAATAGGCGCCCAGCATGAGAAACTCGCCCTGGGCGAGATTGATCACCCGCATCATCCCGAAGATCACGGCCAGGCCGAGGCTGATCAGGATGAAAATCGAGAACGAGAAGCCGATCTGAAATAAGTAGTTGGCGACCTGATCCACGCCGCACCCGAACGGTGAGAGGGTTCAGACTGGGAGGCGGCCGCCGGCGCCCGGGCAGGCGGCCGCCGTGCTCCCGGAGATTAGATATCGACCTCGTACTGGGTCTTGTCGTCGGGGTTGGCGTGCAGATCGCAGACCAACTGCGTATCCAGCGGCGGCCGCTGCTTGAAGGAGCGGATGACGTCGAAACGCCGCTTCATGTTGCCCCGCACGATGTGGATGTCCATCGTCGTGTGATTGGTCTGGCCATCGACCGTGTACTGGCCGCCGGCCCCGGCCACCGACACCTTGCCCCGCGAGAGCGCCTCGATCACGGCGTCCGGACTCGCATCGCCGGCCTGCCGCACGGCTTCGGCCCAGATCGTGATGCCGCGCTCGCCATATTCGCCATACTCGCCCACATAGCCGGTATCGCCGGTATAGGCGTGGAAGCGCTTGACGAAGTCCGCCGCCTCGGGCGTCGGCAGGTCGTCGACAAAGGAGGTCGCGATGATGATGTCGTTGCCTTCCTCGGGGCTCAACTGGGTGTGCTCGAGACCGACGCCGTAGGCGCCCGACGCCAGCATCATCTTGGCCTTGCCGATCGACGCCTCGAACTGGCGGTAGAAGGCGATATGCGCGCCACCCACGAGCGCCGAAAACACGACGTCGGGCTTGGCCGCTTGGATGCGCGAGATGGCGGGCTGAAAATTGGTCACGTCGAGCGGGAAGAATTCGACGGCCAAGTCTTCGCCCCCGTTATCGCGAATGAATTTTTGCATCCACTTGCTGGTGATGTGGCCATAATTGTAGTCCGCCGCCAGGATGTAGCCGCGCTTACCGCCCAGCTCCTTCACGACATACTCGAACAATGGCTCGAGCTGCTGCGCGGGCACCATGCCGGTCGACACGTGGCGCCGGTCGCAGACGCCGCCTTCGTAAAGCGAATTGTAGAACAGCAGCCCCTTGAAGCGATTGACGATCGGCCGCATGACCTCGCGCGACGAGCTGGTGATGCCGCCGTGGATGACCTGCACCTTGTCCTTGACCAGCGCCTCGGTGGCGTATTGCGAATTGAATTGGCCATCCGACTGCGAGTCGTAGAAAGACAATTCCACCGGCCGGCCGAGCAGGCCGCCCGCCGCGTTGATCTCGTCCACCGCCATCGCCCCGGCCTGAATCTGCTTGAGGCTGTAGATGTTCAGAATGCCGGTCTTATCGAGGATGTTGCCGACCCGGATCGGCTCCTCGGCCGCGAGTCCGGCACGCTTCAGAACGTGCGGCAGGCTCGCGAACGCCAGCGCACCCGATGCGGCACGAAAAAACTGTCTGCGGTTCAGTCTCATTGTCCTGCTCTCCCAGTGACATATTGTACCGTCGGGGCTTTACACCCCGAATCCCGAGCCAATTCTAGCGCCGGACGGTTTCGCGGTTCAACCACCGGCCTCAGCGCGCCATGCGCCGCGCGGTCTTGGGGCCAGTTCCGGGCCAGTATTGTGCGGTTCTAATGGGTGGCGCGACGGCCTGCTCACGGCGTGCCGAGCCGCTGCGCCGCGCGTTGGCGGGCCTGTTCGGCGCGCCGCTCTCGGGCCCGCGCCCGCCGCTCCTCGAACGCGGACAATCGTTCCTGCCGGCGGATTTCAGCCGCCGCGCGGCGGGCCTCGTTCCAGGCGCGAACCACT
>JAUVWK010000110.1 GCA_030604165.1 Alphaproteobacteria bacterium
TGAACGCTCCGCCTCCTCCTCTTCGGGCTCTTCGGGCTCTTCGGGCTCTTCGGGCTCTTCGGGCTCTTCGGACTCTTCGGACTCTTCGGGTTCTTCGTGCCCTTCTTCCTCGTATTCTTCGTCCTCGTCGTCCTCGTCGTAATCGTCGTCGTAGCTGGCGGGCTCGGACCTGCGAAGCACCTCGGAAACAGAGCCCCGCATGACCTTGACGCGCACGTCGGGCGCGATTTCGACGAGCAGATTATTGTCGCGTCCGACCTTCATCACCCGGCCGATGATGCCGCCGCCCGTCACCACGTCGTCGCCGCGCCGGACCAGGTTCAGCATTTCCTTGTGCTGTTTTTGCTTGCGCTGCTGCGGCCGGATCAAAAGGAAATAGAAAACCACGAAAATCAGGATCAACGGCAGAATCGACATCAACATGCCGCTGCCACCATCCTCTCCGCCCTCCCCGCCCACCTGATCCGGCTGGCATGCCGTCAGCCCTATCAGGACGAGCCCGAGAGCGCCGAGCGCAGCCTTCCTCCGGGAAAATCGCATTCCTGTCTCCTGGATAAGTGTTGGTTATTGGCGCGAAAAAAAATCGCTCCGCACGATATTCGTAAATCTTCCCGCGGGCAAACGTTAATGCAGCCCGCGCCATTGACCGCCCAAGCCGTTGTGCTAGGGTCGGGCGCTTTTTTGGCCCCCCTCAATCGGTCTTGCGAGACATGTCGGATCGCGATCTGGAACCGCTACTGCGTCGCGTCGCGGAAGCCTTGGAGCGGCTCTCGCCGCCGCAGGCCGGCCGCCTCGACCTCGACGCCGCCGAGGGCTTCGTCTGGCATGCCGAGGGCGAGACCCTCGAAGCGGTTTTCGAGATCAATCGGATCGACCTCAGCCTGCTCAGGGGGATCGACCGGGTGCGCGATATCCTGCTCGAAAATACGCTCCGCTTCGCCCAAGGTTTGCCCGCCAACAACGCCTTGCTCTGGGGCGCCCGCGGCATGGGCAAAAGCTCGCTGATCAAGGCCATTCACGCCGAGGTCAACGGCCAGACCAAGGGCAGCCTGGCGCTGATCGAGATCCACCGGGAGGAGATCCCGTCCCTGCCCCGCCTGCTTGCCCGGCTCGGCGGCGTCGACCGCCGATGTATCATGTTTTGCGACGACCTCTCGTTCGATGCCAAGGACACCACGTACAAATCTCTCAAGGCGGTGCTCGAAGGCGGCATCGAGGGCCGGCCAGACAACGTCGTCTTCTACGCCACCTCAAACCGGCGCCATCTGATGCCCCGCGACATGATCGAAAACGAACGCTCAACCGCGATTCGACCCGCGGAAGCGGTCGAGGAGGCCGTCTCGCTGTCCGATCGCTTTGGCCTTTGGCTCGGCTTTCATACCTGCGATCAAGGGGTCTTCCTCGAGATGGTGGAAGGCTATGTGCACTGGTACGGCATCGCCGTGCCGCCGGACGAGCTTCATGCCCGGGCGATCGAATGGAGCGTGACGCGCGGCGCGCGATCGGGGCGCGTGGCTTGGCAATTCGTGCAGGATCTCGCGGGCCGACTGGGCACGACGCTGGAACGAGCACCCGAAAAAAAACCCTAATACCAAGGGGCGGTCCGGCCCCTTTGGCCTTTTACTGGCGCGCCAAATGCTTGAGCGGATTGAGCGCCTTGCCGTTCCGTCGAATCTCGAAATGGGCCTGCGGCTTCGTGACGTTGCCGGTATTGCCGGCGCGCGAAATAATTTGGCCGCGCTTCACGATGTCGCCGCGCCGCACCAAAAGCCGGTCGTTATGCGCATAGGCGGTCATCCAGCCGCCCGCGTGGCGGATCAACAAGAGCTCGCCATAGCCCCGCAATTCGTTACCCGCGTAAGCCACGACCCCGTTTTCGGCGGCGTGGACAGGGCTGCCCCGCACAACCGCGATGTTGATGCCGTCATTGTGGGTGCCGCCCGCCTTGGCCCCGAAGGTCGAGACGACCTTTCCGTTCACCGGCCAGAGAAATTTTCCCCCCGCACGCTTCGGCGGCTTGGCCGGCAGGCTTTCGCGTACCGAAGGCGGTGGTTCCGGCGCCACCGCGCGCACGGCGACCACGCTCGCCGTTATCTTGTGCTCGGGCGCGATTGAAGCGCCGGTAACGGCGGCCACGGCACGGTTGCGCGGCGGCAACCGAAGGCGCTGTCCGATTTGCAGGCGATAGGGCGGTGGAATGCGGTTGGCACGCACCAAGGCGTTCATGTCCACGCCGTGGCGCCGCGAAACCCCATAGACCGTGTCGCCCGGCTGAACGGTATGGAAGCGTCCGGTCGGCAACCTCAGCACCTGCCCCAGGGCGAGCTTGTAGGGCGGCTGCAGTCGATTCAGCACGATGATCTCGCGCACCGCCACCCGGTGCCGGCGCGATATGGCATAGACCGTATCGCCCCTCTGCGCCCGCACCGCCGCGATGGGCTGAACGACGAGCGGCGCGACGAGCGGCTTCACCAGCGGTTTCGGGACCGGCGCTCGTTGGACCCTGACCGTTTGTCGGGCTTGAACAGGAGCCAGATGCACGACGGTGATCCGCGGCGGCTTGACCCGCGGCAAGGGCGGCTGATCCGGCACGATCTCCATCACGGGTGCCGGTTTGACCGGCCCGCCCGCGTCCCCGTCCGCATCCAAGGCCGTCACCTGAATCGTTGGCGCCGGCCGGGCCGGTGGCGAGGCCGATTTGACGATGAGGGGCGCCGGCGCCTGGCTGCAGGCCGCGGCCACCAGGCCGAGCGCCAGGGCCGCGATCGTCGAATGGCGCCGGAGACCGCGATTCATGCGCTTTTCGCCTCGTCCGGCATGCCGTCGACAAGCGGCACAAATCGCGTCGCCATCAAGGATTGCCGTGAAAACCCGCCCGCCTCGCGACGGACACAGACGACCTCCTGGCCGTGATCTGCCGCCGCCAACGGCAGCACCATGACGCCGCCCTCGCTGAGTTGATCGGCGAGCGCGGCGGGAACGTCGGCGGACACCGCGGTCGCGATGATCCGGTCGAACGGCGCCTGCCCCGGCCAGCCCACGACGCCATCGCCCACTTGGACGACGATGTTGGCGAGCCGCAGCCGGCGGAAACGCGCCTCGGCCTCGACCGCCAGCGCCCGATGCCGCTCGATGGTGTAGAGCCGCCGGCAAAGATGCGCCAGTACGGCCGCTTGATAGCCCGAGCCGGTGCCGACCTCGAGCACCTTCATGCGCGGTCCCACGTCGAGCGCGACGGTCATGGCGGCCACCACGCGCGGCTGGCTAATGGTCTGGCCCGCGCCGATCGGCAGGGCGACGTTCTCGTACGCTTGATCGAGAAATGCCTCGGGCACGAACAGCTCCCGGGGCACGCGCTCGATGGCCGAGAGAACCGCCGTATCGGAGATGCCCTGGCGCCGGAGCTCGAGGATGAGCCGGATCTTGCGGACGTCGTCGTTCAAGAAATCGTCTTGCTCAGTTGTTTCAGGGTGGGCTTGTGGGTCAGGTCCAAATGCAGTGGCGTCACCGCCACATAGCCGTCACTGATCGCACGAAGGTCGGTGCCGGGCGCCCCGGCATGGTTCTCCTTGCGGGTCATGCCGACCCAATAATACGGTCGGCCGCGCGGGTCAATGCGTTCTTCCAGCATGTCTTCGACCTCGTGCAGACCCTGTTTGCAGGCGCGAATGCCGGCGACCTTGTCGGGCGGCGTGTCGGGAAAGTTGACGTTCATGAGTATGTTGGCGGGCCAACCCTGGTCCATAAGGCAGCGCATGACCTTCGGGAGCCAGCGTTCCGCCGTCGGCCATCCGACCCGCTCTCCGTCCTCGTACACTTGACTGAAGGCGATCGCCGGCGCACCGAGCAGCATCGCCTCCATGGCCGCCGCCACCGTTCCCGAATAGGTCACGTCCTCACCTATGTTGCTGCCCCGATTGACACCGGAAAGGACTAGCTCCGGCGGGTTCTTCACCAAAATCTTGTTAAATGCAAGATAAACACAGTCGGTGGGCGAGCCGTCGACGGCGTAGCGGCGCCGGGAAATGGGTCGAATTCGGAGCGGCCGGTGCAGGCTGAGCGAGTGCGCGGAGGCGCTTTGCTCGGTTTCGGGGGCCACCACCCACACATCTTTTGACAACGCCCGCGCGGCCCGCTCCAAGACCTTGAGCCCGCGCGCCATCACGCCGTCGTCATTGGTGACCAGAATGCGCATGGCCCGAGCCTGGTCCTTGCCTAGGCGCCGCGTTCGATACGCTCGAGCCCGTTCATATAGGGCCGCAGCGCGTCCGGGACGGTCACGGAGCCGTCCGGGTTCTGATAATTCTCGAGCACACCGACAAGGGTGCGGCCGACGGCAAGCCCGGAGCCATTGAGCGTATTGACGAAGCGCGTCGCCTTCTGACCGGCCGGGTAAAAGCGGGCCTTCATGCGCCGGGCCTGAAACTCGCCGCAATTCGAGCAACTCGAGATTTCCCGATAGCTGTTCTGCCCGGGCAACCAAACCTCGATGTCATAGGTCTTGCGCGCGGCAAATCCCATGTCGCCCGCGCACAGCAGCACCACCCGATAGGGCAGGCCGAGCCGTTTGAGCACCTCCTCGGCACACGACGTCATGCGCTCATGCTCGGCCTCGGACTGGTCGGGGTGCGCGATACTGACCAGTTCGACCTTGTTGAACTGGTGTTGGCGGATCATGCCGCGGGTGTCCTTTCCAGCGGCGCCGGCTTCGGCCCGAAAGCAGGGCGTATGGGCCGTCAACCGCTTCGGCAAGTCCGCTTCCTCAAGTATCTCGCCCGAGACCAGATTGGTCAGCGGCATCTCCGCCGTCGGAATCAGCCAGTGATCGCTCGTGGTCTTGAACAGATCCTCGGCGAACTTGGGCAGGTTGCCGGTGCCAAAGGCGGCCTCGCCGCGCACCAGCAGCGGCGGCGCCATCTCGGTATAGCCGAACTCGCCCGTGTGGAGGTCGAGCATGAACCCGGCGAGCGCGCGCTCGAGCCGGGCGAGTGGGCCGCTCAGAACCACGAAGCGCGCGCCGGAGAGCTTGGCGGCGCGTTCGAAATCCATCATGCCGAGGCCCTCGCCAAGTTCGAAATGCTGCTTGGCTTGGCCCGCAATCGACGGCTTGTCGCCCCACGTTCGGAGTTCGACGTTGGCGCTTTCGTCCAGACCGTCGGGCACGTCATCGGCCGGCAGGTTGGGCAAGGATTGCAGCACCGCATCGACGTCCGCGGCGGCCTCGCGCTCCTCTTGCTCGAAACAGTGCACCGCCTCCTTGAGAGCGCTCACTTCGGCCATCAGCGCGGCCGGGTCGTCGCCGCGGCCCTTGGCGGCGCCGATCGCCTTGGAGGTCTCGTTGCGGCGTTTTTGCAGCCCTTGAAACTCGGTCTGTAGCTTTCGCCGACGGCTGTCGAGGTCTTTGACCCGAGCGGCCGCCGGCGCGGCCCCGCGCCGCGCCAGCCCGGCGTCGAATTGATCGGGGTTTTCACGAATCCATTTGGCGTCGAACATTCGGGCGATACCCGCGGTTACGTTCGGTTCGGTGGATCGAATAGTCGAAGAATGGTCGAAGACAAAGCGGCGCGGCGGCGCCCGGGCGGCGCCGACAATTCAAGCGGTCAATCGACTAACGTTCGTAGTTGAAATCGGTCTCATCGCTGTCGTCGTCGTCCTCGGCATCCACGGCGGCCCACTCCGCCTCCTCTTCCGCGCGCTTCTCGGCGCGCTTCCTTTCGGCGATGCGGACCAAAAAGATCGAGATTTCATAAAGCAGAAGCAGCGGCGCGCCAAGACCTAACTGGCTGATCACGTCGGGAGGCGTCAAGATCGCCGCCGCGATAAACACCACGATAATGGCGTATTTGCGCTTTTTCCTCAGGCCATCGGCGGTGACCACGCCGGCGCGGCCCAACAGCGTCAAGAGGACCGGCAATTGGAAGCAAATACCGAAGGCGAAAATCAGCTTCATGACGAGCGAGAGATACTCGCTCATTTTTGGCAGCAGCTCGGTCGGCACGGCACCACCGCCGCCCTCGGTTTGGAACGAGACGAAGAACTTCCAGGCCTGCGGAAAGATGAAGTAATAGACCAGCGCGGCCCCGGCGAAGAACAGCACCGGGGTTATCAACAGAAACGGTAGCAGCGCCTTCTTCTCCCGCTTGTATAGGCCAGGCGCGACAAACATCCAAAATTGCGTCGCGATGATCGGAAACGACAAGAAGAACGCCCCCCAGAAGGCGATCTTGAGCTGCGTGAAGAACGCCTCGAGCAGGTGCGTGTAAATCAGCTTGGCGTCGTAGCCCTCATCCTCCATCACTTGCCGCAGGGGCTCGACCAGGAAATTGAAGATATCCTCGGCGACGAAATAGCAGCCGATGAAGGTGATGATCACCGCGATCATCGAATACATCAGGCGCTGCCGCAGCTCGACCAAATGGGCGATCAGCGGCATCCGACCGGATTCTACGTTTTCGGCCACTGGCTAAGCGCTTGCGCCCGATTTCGGCGGCTCAACGGCTGGCTCGCCGTCCGCCTTGGCTGCCGCCGGACCGCTTCCCGCGGTCTCGTCGGCCGGCTTATCGGCCGACTTGTCGGACTTCTCGGGTGGGCTCGGGTCGTCGTCAAGCTTGATGGAGGAGCCCAAATCGGCGCGCGCGGTGGACAACTCCTCGTTGGCCGTCGCGATCTCCTTCTGGATCGCGGCGATCTCCGTTTCGTCGGCGGCTTCCTCGATGGAGCGCTGAAAATCGCGGGCGTAAGCCCGCGCCTTGCCCGACCATTGTCCGATCGTGCGCACGATCCGAGGCAGGTCCTTGGGTCCCACCACGACGAGCGCGATGACCATGATGATCAGAATTTCGGTCCAGCCGATGTCCAGCATGGCACCTCCCGCCGTTAACGCGGGATACCTCCCTTAAACAAACCGCTCTTGTTTTCTTGGTCTAGGTCTTCGCCGCCTCGTCCTTCTTCACGGCCGTCGCGTCGACCGCTGCGGCTTCTTGATTGATGACCTTGGCATCGGGCTCGCTCTTGGCCGCCGCGGCTTCCGCGTGCTCGGTCTGACCTTCCTTCATGCCCGCCTTAAAGCTTTTGATGCCTTTGGCAAAATCGCCCATCACCCTCGGCAGCTTGCCGGCGCCGAAGATGAGCAGAACGATCACCAGGATCAGAGCTATTTGCCAAATTCCTATACTCATGAATTACTCTCCTGCTGTCCCAATCTCCCAAGCCGAAGACCGTGCATCCCAGCAATACCCCCTGACGCCACAACGGCGCCGGAATAATTGCGGTCGTCGACTAGATTTCCTGCTTAGCAGGGAACACAAAAGCGTGCCCCGGGTCAAAATGAATGCACATTATTTCACCGACTTGCGGCCCGACGCTACCAGCGATTCGAGCGGTTATTTGGGTCGCGGAGCCGTCCAAGGCCATATGCACGAGCGTGGTCGGTCCCAGCTCATGGATCCGCTCGACCCGGGCCGACACCGCGCCGCCCCGGCCATCAGCCGCCAAATGCAGCCCCTCGGGCCGAATCAATACCTGCACCACGCCGCCATCCTCGAGGCCCGGGACCGTGACGCGGCCCACGGGCGTCTCCACGGCGCCGCCCCAGACGGTGCCCTCGAAGCGGTTGATGGGTCCGAAAAAGCCCGCGACGAAAGGATTTACCGGCTGCCGGTAGATCTCGCCCGGGGCTCCTATCTGGACGATTTGTCCGGCCCGCATGAGCGCGATGCGGTCGGCCATGAACATGGCCTCTTCCGCATTGTGGGTCACCAGCACCGTGGCGACGCCTGACGACTTGAGCAGACGCAGGGTATCGTCGCGAATATGGTCGCGCAGGCGCTCGTCGAGGCCGGAAAAAGGCTCGTCCAGCAGCATCACGACAGGCTCCGGCGCCAGCGCGCGAACCAGCGCCACGCGCTGCTGCTCGCCGCCTGACAGCACATGCGGAAAGTCGCTGGCATAGTCCGCCAGGCCGACCCGGGCCAGCAGCTTACGGGCGATCCGCCGCCCCGCCGCGCCTCGCTCCGCCAGGCCGAAGGCGACGTTGTCGACCACCCTCAAGTGCGGAAATAACGCATAATCCTGAAACATCAGGCCCACCCGTCGGCGCTCCGGCGGTAGCGACCGGCCGGGCCGCGCCACCTCGCGGCCACCGATTTCAATGCGCCCGTGCTGCAGGGGCTCGAGGCCGGCGGCGATGCGCAGGGTCGTTGTTTTGCCGCAGCCGGACGGCCCCAGCAGGCACA
>JAUVWK010000216.1 GCA_030604165.1 Alphaproteobacteria bacterium
CGCCTTCCCGGTGGACGACCCGGCCGCGAAGCTGCGCGCGCTCGAAGCCTTTTTCGAGTGGCTTGCGCCGGGCCGCTGGTCTGAATTGCGCCCGCCGACAAAGCAGGAGCTGAAAGCCACGACGGTGCTCGGCATGGAGATCGAGGAGACCTCCGCCAAGGTCCGCGCCGGCCCACCGATCGACGACGAGGACGAATACGACCTCGACGTTTGGGCCGGCGTCTTGCCGCTCAGCATGGAAGCGGGTGCGCCGCAAGCTGAAGCCCATGTCAAGCCCGGCATCGAGATACCCGCCTATCTGAGCCGGCTGCGTCTCGGTTAGGGTTGGAGCAGAGCGTGCCGCCCGTCACGCCGGGCAGCGGGTCAGCAGGCGGCCGGCCTCGTCGAAGCGGAGGGGCTCCGCCGCCGCGACGATCTCGCCGGCGCCGTCCAGCTCCGCGGCCAGGTTGGGCGAGAGCAGCGCGTGGTCGAGCGCTAGCGTCGAGCGGATGATGCAAAGCCGCGCCTCGGCGCCGTCGAGCCGCCAGCAGGTGCCGACGGCGGCCTGGATCGCGGCCTTGTCGTCGGCCATCACCGGCGGGATGCGCACGCGCTCGACAAAGGTCGCGGTGCAGGAATTCATGTACATGGCATAGAGGTCGAGCTCGTCCGCCAGCGCCTTGGTCAAAAAGTCGGCCATGCCGACGCCGAGCCCGTTGCCGTGGGTTTCGGGCGTGAGGCCGAGCGCCACCAGCTTGTGGACGAAGGGCGTGGGCGGATTGTCGCGGCCGCGGATGTCGTTGCGCGCCGTCACCGCCGGGTCCATGCCGATGCCCGAGATGTTCTTGCCCAATTGCTCGACCACCAGCACGTCGATCTGCTGGAACGGCAGCCTGGGCACCTGGCGCTTGGCCTCGGGCAGCAGGCGGGCGTCGGTGGCGTAGAACGCCTCGGGCTCGGCGCCTTGGATGATGCTCGGCGCCTTTGCGGCGTTCTCGACGATGGCGATGCCGAAAGCGAGCGGCGCCTTGGCGATGGCGATGCGCGCCGATTCGGGCAGCGCCTCGAGATAGCCGCGCAAGCCGAGGCGATGCACCAGGCGTGCGCCCTTGGCCTTGCCCAAACCGATCGCCACCATCTTGGTCAGGCCGCTCTCGACCTCGCGCTCGAACGAGGTGTGCGCCTTGACGCGGTTGACCACGATCACCGCGTCGGCGGCCGCCGCGTGCTTGTCGAACCACACCGGCGCGCCCTGCGCGGTGACGCCGAGCTGCACCACTTCCATCGTCGCCTCGATGGGGCAGCCCATGGTTTCCGGGGTGAAGCCGAGCTCGGCCAGAAGCTGGGTCTGGCCCTCGGCGCGGGCGCCGCCGTGGCTGCCCATGGCGGGCACGATGAAGGGCTCGAGGCCGCGCCCCTTGAGCCAGGCCACCACCGTCTTGACCACCGTCGGCTTGCATTGGATGCCGCGGCTGCCGCAGCCGATGGCGACGCGCGCGCCCCGCGCCAACGCCGGCAGACGGCGCGAGCCCTCGAGCGCCGCCAGCGTCGCGCCCGGCACGTCGGCGAGCGCCGGCGCCGTGGCATGGCGCAGCCGCACCAGCGCCACCGGCGGCACGGTCTCGTCGGCGAATTGCGGCAGCCGGATGGTCGGGAAAACCGGGTTTTGGCGATTGTCCATCTCGTCTCCTGATCCTCCGGCGCGATGTCGGCTTTCTCGCCTCTGACGTCGCTACGATAAGCGCTTGACCCGAGGGCGCGCCAGGCCGTCTCCTCGGGTTGTTCCAAAGCAACCAGACACCGCATGACGAGGCCGGCCATGCTGCAGATTCCCGCCACCCGCGACGCGCCCTCGGTCGATACGCTCTACGATATCGTCCGAGCGGGCCTCGATCCAAGCGCCGGCGACGTGCCGCTCGAGCGCCTGATGGATTTGTTCCGCCAGCTCTCCGACCGCTACGACTGCGACGTCAATAGCCCGCTCAATATGGGCTATTTCTGCCTCGATGCCGATGCGGCCTCGCTCACCGCCATGGACGAGACCAACCGCCGCGCGGCGAATATCGCGGTCGAGGGCCAGCACCCGGCGGCCGTGGCCTTCGAGCAATTGGCCCTCGACCTGACGCTGCGGGCCTTCGACATCGACCCCGCGCGCGGCATCGGCCACTGCACGGCCTGCGGTACCGAGGCCAATCTGACGGCGATGATCGTGGCGCTGACCGACCGGCTGTCGCATCGCAATCCGCGTTGCCCGGATTATGACCCGGCGCTCTGTCTGGATGCCAGCGGCGAGGCAGAGCCGTACGATTATGCGCGCCACGGCTGCGTGCCGCTGCGCGCGCGCCCCACCGTCTATGTCTCGCCGCAAACCCATGTCTCGATTGCCAAGAACGCGCGCAATCTGCTCGGCACGGCCTCATTGCGCGAGGTGCCGGTGGACGAGACGCTCGGTATGGATGTCGGCGCGCTCAAGGCGATGCTCGCCGCCGATGCGGCGTCTGGCGACTATCTGCCCTTCCTCGTGGTCGGCACCATCGGCGCGACGCCGTCGGGCATCATCGACCCCTTGGCCGAGATCGGCGCGCTTTGCCGCGAACACCATTGCTGGTTCCATATCGACGCGCCGTGGGGCGGCATCGCGGCCTTCTCGCCGCGGCTCAAGGCGCGCTGTCTCGCCGGCCTGGAAGGCGCGGATTCGCTCATCTTCGATCCGCACAAGACGCTGGTGCCGCTCGGCGCGGGCGGCACCGGCATGTTTCTCTCGCGTCACCGCGCGCCGGTGGAACGCGCCTTCAACGTCTCGGGCGGCGCCGTGCAGCGGCACGACTACGCCTACCTTTCGCTGCAAGGCTCGCGCGCCAACAACGGCCTGCGTCTGCTGACCGCGCTGCTGCGCCCGACCGAGCTGGCGCGGCGCATCGAGCGGGAGGCGGCGCTGGGCGATTCGTTACGGCAACTCCTGCGTGAGGCGGGCTGGCAGATCACCAACGAGACGCCCTTGCCGGTGGTCTGCGCCATCCACCCGGCCATGCGCGACGGCGTCTTCAGCGCCGACGACGCGGTAGGGTATCTGAAGGCGCGGGGGGTGTTGGCGCAGCCGGCGCCGCTGCGCGCCGACGAACCCACCTCGTTGCGCCTCGGCATCATCAGCCGGCGCACCGACGAGGCGTCGCTGCGTTACGTGGTCGAGCAACTAAGCGAGTTCGTCGCCGAGCGGGTATGAAAATTACCCGCCCGCGCCGCGCTCGCGCGCCAGCATCTCCAGCAGACCAACCAGCAACCGGTCGCGTTCCTCGGCGAGTTGCGCGATGGAGCGGCCCTTGGCCGCGGCCTCGGTGCCCTCGATGAGTTTCCGGCCGACCGCCTCGTCGAGCGCGGGCGTGCCCAGATCGGCCCACCAGGCTTCGATCGAAGGCCCCAGATGGTCGAGAAAATGACGCATGCCGCCCTCGCCGCCCGCCAAGTGGAGAATCAGGTTGGGGCCCATCAAGGACCAGCGCAGACCGGGCCCGAAGGCGATGGCGGTATCGACGTCCTCGACGCTGGCCACGCCGGTGTCGACCAAATGCACGACCTCGCGCCAGAGGGCGACCTGGAGCCGGTTCGCCAAATGGCCCGGGACCTCGCGGTTGATGCGCACCGCCTTCTTGCCGCAGCCATTGTAGAAGGCGAGCGCCCAATCCACCGCCGCCGGGTCGCTGACGCGGCCGCCCACCACCTCGACCAGCGGAATCAGATGCGGCGGGTTGAAGGGGTGGCCGATGACATAACGCTCGGCACCGACCCGGCCCGCCTGTAGCTCGCTGATCAAAAGGCCCGACGAGCTCGAGGCCAACACCACGCCTTCCGGCAGAGCATCGTCCAGGCGCTCATAGAGCGCGATCTTGATCTCTTTGTTTTCCGGTCCGCTCTCCTGCACGAAGTCGCAGGCGCTGACCGCCTCGGCGGGGTCGGCAAAGAAGCTGATCTTGGCCTCGTCCGGCTGCGCCGGCGCGCCGAGGCGCTTGAGGCTCGGCCAGGCGCGGGCGATAAACTCGCGCACCTTCGCCTCGAACCCCTCGGCCGGGTCCCACACGCGCACGCCGATGCCATGGGCCAAAAAATGCGCCGCCCACGAGGCGCCGATGGTGCCCGCGCCCAAGACGGCGACGTTTTCGACCGCATCCGGTTTTCGCAATTGCATGACAGGCCCCCGATTATGGTTATGCCATCACGATAACAGACGAGCGGCGCTCGCGCCCGCGGCGCTTGCGTCCGCCGCACGAGGCAGCGGGCCGGAGCCGTGCAAACTGAAACCGCCTAATGCTGACAAGACATGTGGCGTGCGCCCTGGCAGGCGTGGCCGCGGAAGCTCCAGAGGCTCTTGATATAGGCCACCACGGCCTCGACCTCTTCGCGCGCGAGAACGTCGCGCCAGGCGATCATGCGCTGGTTTCGCGGCGAGCCCGCGAGTATGACCTCGACGAGATTGCTGTCCGAGTGGTGCCAAGCATGGGCGCTGTCGTCCATGGGCGGCGCCACATAGCCGTATTCGTCCTCCGCATAGATATCGTCGGGCCGCTCGCCGACGCCGTCGACGCCGTGACAATCCTGACAAGAATCCTGGTAGATCCGCCGCCCCTTGTCCAAGACTGCGGGAACCGCCTTGTGGCTGCCCTCGAGCCCGGTCCAGCGCTTGCCGCCGTCCTCGCTCAACAGCACGGTGCTGGTATCGGCAAGCGCCAGCAGGCGTTCCGGCGTTGCCGGGTCGCTCGCCAGTTTCATGATGGCGCGGTTGCCGTAATCGGCGGAGACGAGCTTCCATTTCAATGCGGGCTCCTGCGCCTGGACCAGACCGAAGCCATAGATAAACGCATAAAGACGGCCCGACGCCGTGACATGAACCGCGGTCGCCGGATTGGGCATCGTGAAGGCTTCGTGCCAACTGCGCCCGGCATCCCGGCTGACGAACAGGCCTTCGCGCGTGGCCGCATAGAGCATGTCGGCATCCCGGCCCGAGGCCGCGATGTCGAAGACGCTGCCCGGCAAGGCCCCGGCGACAGCCCACGAACGGCCGCCGTCGTCGCTCATCTGCAGCCCGTCATAGACACCGTATAGTCGCTCCGGGTTGGCCGCGCTCACCGTCAGCGCGTGAAAATCCACCGGGCCCTCGGCACCTTGCGAGAGCTGTCGCCAGGTGGCGCCGCCATCGCTTGATACGAGCAATCCCAAATTGCCGCCCTCCGCCGGGTGCCCGCTCGCATAGAGCTGGGTGCGGTCCTCAGGATGGGCGGCGAAGGACATGAGATCGTGGTCAATGGTGGAAACCCGGCTGGCGCCGCCCGCGGACGTGGCCTCATAGAGGCCGTCATGCGCGGCGAGCAGCACGCTCAGCGGTTGCGAAGTGGCGACGGCGAGCCCATGCAAGTGCGGCAAGCGATCGAGCGCCACGCTTTGCGCGCGGGCCGGGGAGGCGGCGAGCATCAGCGCCAACGCCATGCCAAGCAAGAAAGCGCCCCCGATCGAGCGAATAGCCCATGATCTCACTTCGAG
>JAUVWK010000246.1 GCA_030604165.1 Alphaproteobacteria bacterium
CGAGGGTCCGCTCGCGGCCGGGGCGCTCGGCATCGGCATGGTGCACCAGCATTTCAAGCTCGTGGACAGCATGACCGTGGCCGAGAACGTCATTCTCGGCCATGGCAAAGGTCGTTGGCGCCAGTGCCTGCGGCGGGTCCGCGGCGAGATCGAGGATATCAGCGAGCGCATCGGCCTCGCGATCGACCCGGACGCCCGGGTGGACACGCTTTCGGTCTCGGAGCAGCAGCGCGCGGAGATCATCAAGGCCCTTGTGGGCGGGGCCCAAATTCTGATCCTCGACGAGCCGACCGCCGTGCTGACAGACGAGGAATCCGGGCGCCTGCTGCGGCAGCTTCGCGCCTTCGCGAGCGAGGGACGGTGCGTCATTCTGATCACCCACAAGCTGCGCGAGATCTCCGAGCATGCCGACCGTGTGACGGTCATGCGCGCTGGGCAGACGGTCGAGGCGGGCCACGCGGCCTCGCACATGACGCCGGAAGAGCTCTCCCACCTCATGGTCGGGGAGGCCAAGGAATATGAGCGCACGGAGCGCTTCGAGCCGGGCGAGGTACGGCTCGAGCTCGTCGACCTTCGGGCGCGGCGCAGCAATGGCGCCGTGGCTTTGGACGGCCTCAGCCTTCGTCTCAACACCCGGCAGGTCTACGGACTCGCCGGCGTCGGCGGTAACGGACAGACGGAGCTGGCCGAGATTCTCATGGGCATCCGCGAAATGGATACGGGCGAGGTCACGATTCATGGCGAGCGACTCTCCGGCGCCTCGCCGCAGCGGCTGCGCAAGCTCGGTCTCGCCTGCGTGCCGGCGGAGCGTTACCTCTACGGCCTCGCGGGCGACCTTACGGTGATGGAAAATTACGTCATCTCGCACCTCGATAGCGGCGCCTACGGCCCCGCGTTTTGGGTCAACCGCCGGGCGATCCAGCGGGAAACGGAAAAGGCCATCGAGGGCTTCAACATCCAAGGCGCCGGTACGACCACACGGGCCGGCCTGCTCTCGGGCGGCAACGCCCAAAAACTCGTTCTCGCGCGCGAGATGTCGGGCGATTCGAGCGTGCTGCTGGCGCACGCGCCGAGCCGTGGGCTCGACGTGCGCGCCTGTGCGGCGGTGCATCGGGAGTTGCGCGAGGCTTGCCGGCGCGGCGCGGCGGTGCTGCTTTTGAGCGAAGACCTCGACGAAATTCTCGCCGTCTCCGACCGCATCGGCGTGATCAATCGCGGGCGGATCGTCGGCGAGTTCGACAGCCCCGCCGACCGGCGCGAAATCGGCCGGCTCATGGTGGGCCACGCCTAACGCTCGGTATACGCATGGCATCGCTCAACATATTGAGCGCCCGGCGCCTGACCCTCGAGGTGCGGCAGCGCGTCAACCCGATTTACCGGCTCGCCATTATCCTCGGCGCGGCCTCGGTCGGGCTCGGGATATGCGTCGGCATCCTGCTCGACGCAGGCGTCAATCTCGCCTCCATCTACGAAGAGTTCATCGTCTTCACCTTCTTCAACGCCGCCGGCATCAGCACGGTGATCGTCGAGAGCACGCCGCTCGTGCTGGCCGGTCTCAGTGCCGCGCTCGCCTTCCGGGTCAATTTCTGGAACATCGGCATCGAGGGCCAAGTGCTCATGGGCGTGATCGGCGCGACGCTGATCGCCATTTTCGATATCGGCCCGCAAAGCATACGAATCGTCCTGATGCTGATCTTCGCGGTCGGCTTCGGCGCGCTGTGGGCCTTGCCGCCCGCGCTGCTCAAGGTCCGGCTCAACGTCAACGAGGTGATCTCGACCCTGCTGCTCAACTACATCGCGTTCTATTTTGTGATGAACCAGGTTTACGGGCCGTGGAAGGATCCGCGCGACAAGTTCCCGCACAGTGAAAAGTACGAGACCTTCGAGCGGTTGCCGGAGATCGGCTGGGAGCAGGTCCATTACGGCATCCTGGTTGCCGCGGTCGCGGTCGTGCTCGTCTGGTGGCTGATCGAGCGCAGCCGCTTCGGTATCCGCTCCCGCTTTGTCGGCGCCAATCCGCGCATGGCGCTCGCCATCGGGCTTCCGGTCTCGCTCATCACCGCGAGCTCGGCGCTGTTCTCGGGCGGCATGGCCGGGACCGCCGGCTTCGTGATCGCCAGCGCGACCGAGTTCCGCCTGACCCCGGCGATGGCGGCGGGCTACGGCTTCTCCGGCATCGTCATCGCCTTTCTCGCCGGCAATCGTCCCATCGCGACACTCGTCGTCGCCTTCCTCATGGGCGGTCTCTATGTCGCCGGCGCGAGCATGAAGGTGTTCTACAGCCTGCCCGACGCCCTGGTCGGACTGATCCAGGCGATCATCGTGCTCTCGGTGACGGCCTCCGAGTTTTTCATTCGCTATCGGCTGCGCCTGGCGCGTTACGAAAGGTCCTGACCGTGGATTTCGTCGCCAACTGGCTGGCCTTCACACCGATCTTCGCGGTGCCGCTGATCGCGGCCGCGCTTGGTCTCATCCTCAGCGAGCGCGCCGGCGTGCTCAATCTCGGCGTCGAGGGCATGATGCTGTGCAGCGCCCTCGCGGCGGTCGTCGCCATGATCGAGTTCGACGGGCTCATTGTTGTCAGCCTGATCTTCGCGATCCTCACCGGCAGCCTGCTGGCCTTCGTCTTCGGCTTCTTCGTCATCGTTCTGCGCACCAACCAGGTGATCACGGGCATCACCTTCGTCTTTCTGGGCTCGGGTCTGACCGGTCTCCTCGGCGTGCCCTGGACGAGCAAGGCGATTCCCGGCATCGAGCGGCTCCATATTCCGCTGCTCACCGAGCTTCCCTTCATCGGCAAGATCCTCTTCGGGCAGGACCCGGTGGTCTACCTCATGGTGGTGCTCGTCGTGGTTGTCGGGCGCTTTCTCTTTCATACGCGCACCGGCCTCAGGCTGCGCGCGGTGGGCCAGAATCCGGAAGCCGCGGATGCCGACGGGATCAATGTCGAGCTCTACCGCCTCTTTGCCGTAACCGCCGGCGGCGCGCTGATCGGGCTCGCCGGCGGCTATCTCGCGCTCGCGGCGGCGAAGATCTTCGTCTTCGACATGACCCAGGGCCGCGGCTGGATCGCCGTCGCGCTGGTCATTTTCGCCCGCTGGATGCCGTGGCGCGCGGTTTTCGGTGGGCTCTTGTTCGGCGGGATCGAAGCGCTGATCCCGCGCATCAAGGCGTCGGGTCTGGTGGTGCCGCAATATTTTCTCGAGATGACGCCCTACGCGGCCACGCTTATCGTGCTTGTCTACGCGGCCTATCGTCTGCGGGCCGGGCAGGACGCACCGAAATCGCTCGGCATCCCCTACGTCCGCCAGGATCGGCATTAGCGCGGTTTCCGTTCAAGCGGCATCGGCCCGCGCGGCCAGGAGCTCGTGCAGGCGCGTCGGCGTCATCGGCAGGCGGTCGATGGCTCCGGCTCCGCCCAGGGCGTCGTCCAGGGCCGCGGCAATCGCCGCGCCGGCCGCCGTGATGCCGCCTTCTCCGGCACCCTTCACGCCCAAGGGATTGAGCGGGCTCGGCGCCTCCTCGGAGAGTAGGGTTTCGAGCTTCGGTATCTCGGCCAAGGTCGGCATCAGGTAGTCCGCCAGGCTCGCCGCCAGCGGCTGGGCGAGATCGTCATAGACGAATTCCTCGAACAGCGCCCCACCGACGCCTTGCGCCATGCCGCCGGCGATCTGGCCCTCGATCAACAGCGGGTTGACGGCGCGCCCCACATCGTACGCCACCACATAGCGCTCGATCTCGACCGCCGCGGTTTCCGGGTCGATGGCGGCGACCACCAAATGCGCCCCATAGGGATAGGTCATATGGTTGCTGTTGAATGTCGCCGTCGCCGATTTGCACGCTTTCCCAGGCGCGCCATCCCCGGGGGTGCCATTCTGAGTCTGCCGCGCCTCGGCGCGCACGACCTCGCCCAGCGTCAGCGACGGTCCCGCGTGCGCCGCGGCGATGCGGACAGCGCCCGCCTCGACCACGAGCTGGTCCGCCGGCGTTTGCAGCATGCCTGACGCCACCGCGAGCAGCTGGCGCTGTAGCTCGCCGGCGGCGCGGTGCACGGCGGAGCCGGTCATGACGGTCACGCGCGAGGCGAAGGCGCCCATGCCGCGCCCGATGCGATCGGTTTGCCCATGCACGACCGTGATGGTTTCCAGCGCTACGCCGAGGGCGTCGGCGCAGATTTGCGCCAGGGCGGTCTCGACGCCCTGACCCACCGAGGCGACGCCGGTCACGACCTCGACCGTGCCGTCGTCGTGCAGGATCACCTCGACGTCGTCGAAGGGGCCGAGCCCGCTCTTCTCGACAAATAACCCGAGCCCCAGGCCGACCAGCTCGCCGGCCGCCCGGCGCGCCTCGGTTTGCGCCCGCAAGTCCGCGTATCGGACATGCTCGAGCAGGCGGTCGAGCAAATTTTCATAAGCCCCGGAGTCATAGACGACGTTGGTGCCGAGCGCCTCGATCCCCCGGTCGAACGGCATGCGGTCCGGCGGGATGAGATTGATCCGGCGCACCGCCACCGGGTCCAGCTCCAGGCGCCGGGCGATGGCGTCCATCAGACGCTCGCAGACGAAGCAGCCCTCGAAACGCCCCGGCGCCCGATAGGTGCCGGCCGGGGTCTTGTTGGTGAGGCGGATATAGCCCACGGCGCGATAGGCCGGAACCAGATAGGGGCCGGGCAGCAGCGCCGCGGTGAGTTCGGGAACCGTCGCCGCGTGGGTGCGCACATAGGCGCCCTGATCGGCCCAGAATTCGTCGTCGATGGCGAGGACAAAGCCGTGGCGGTCCACGGCGGCGCGAATCCGGTGGCTTTGGTCGCGCGAGTGGTTGGCGGCGATGAGGTGCTCTCTGCGGTCCTCGATCCATTTGATCGGACGCGCGAGCCGCAGCGCGGCCAAACAGACCAGCACGTCTTCGGGATAAAGCTCGCCCCGAATGCCGAAGCCGCC
>JAUVWK010000078.1 GCA_030604165.1 Alphaproteobacteria bacterium
CGAGGGCGCTGTTAGATGAGCTTGCGTAGCTGCGGACCGATGGGTTTCGTTGCGACAGAACTTCCGTTGTTGGCTAAACCCGGCTGTTCAGGCCCTCGTTCAGGCACGACCGCTTTGGGGCGCTAAGCGGAAGAACAGCGCCAGCCCATGCGAGTGGATTGTGCGTTCATGGTCGTCCAATTGTCCGAATAAAGGGCGCGGTCCAATACAGTACGTGGATAGCTATTCATCGTGCTCGAGCGCCGCCACATTAGCCCTCGGCTGCCATTCGTGCTACCGTTTCAGGCGATCAGGGAGAGCCGCTCGGGAACCCCCGAAGCAAGACAAAAGGGGAGGACGCACAATCATGATTCCACTCTCGCGACGCCATTTTCTGCAAATTGGTGGCGCCTCGGCGCTGACCGTGCCCGCGCTTGGCGGGCTGCTGTGGTCGAAGCGCGCGCGCGCCGCGATCGGCGACACGCTGACCATCGCCTATAACGTCAATTTGCCGTCCTGGGACCCGACGGTGGGCGGCTCGTCGGTCAATCCGACGCTGCAGTCGATCTACAAGTCGGTATTCGATCAATATATCGACCAGAATCCGGATTTGAGCTTCACCGCCGGCATGCTCACGGATTGGGGCTGGAACGAAGACCGCACCCGGGCGCACATGACCGTGCGCGAAGGCGCGCGCTGGCATGACGGCAAGCCGGTCACCGCCGAAGACATCGTCTGGAACCTCAAGCGGGTTTCGGATCCGGCGAACGGCAATGTGGTCTCGGTGATCTGGGCCGGCATGGCCAACTACACGGTCAGCGGCAACCGCATCGAGTGCGATGTCGCCACCTACGTGCCGGATTATTTCAAGTGGATGGCGTTTCTCACGGCCTATGTCATTCCGCCGCATTATTACGAGGAGGTGGGCGCCGAAGGCTTCGAGCAGAATCCGATCGGCTCGGGACCCTACACGGTCGAGCAGTTCGAGCGGGGCTCGCTGCTCCGGCTCAAGGCGTTTGCCGACTATTGGGGCCCGAAGCCGGCCTTCGAGAACGTCATCTTCAAGTTCGTCACCGACCCGACGAGCCGGGTGGCGGAGATCGAAAGCGGCGCCTCCGACATCACCATCGACGTTCCCTTCGAGGAGTATGACCGCTTGAAGACCAAGGCCGGGCTCAAGGCGGTCGCTCATCCGGTGTCCGACATCGCCATGATCTTCTTCAACGATATCGGGGTGATGGAAGACGCCAACGTGCGCAAGGCGATGGTGCACGCGGTCGACCGGGAGGCCATCGTCGAGCGCCTGCTGCGCGGCTACGGCGTCGTGCTCCACACCTTGGAGGCGCCCGAGTACGACGCCTTCGATGCGTCGATCAAGGTGGCCTACGACCCGGAACTGGCCAAGCGGCTGCTCGCGGACTCGGGCTATTCGCCCGACAATCCGGCGCGGCTCACGATCCAGACCACCAAGGGCTATCGGCCCAAGGATTACGAGACCATCCAGGCCATCGTCGCCATGTGGCGCAAGGTCGGGATCGAGGCGGAGATCGAGGTTTACGAGATCGCCAAGCATTTCGAGCTGCGCGGGCAGGATAAGCTTGCCGAGGCCGCCTTCTATACCTGGGGCAACGCCTCGGGCGATCCCAACAACTCCACGGGCTTCGCCATGTTCGGCCCGTCGCCGCACTCGGTGTGGGACACCGACGACCTCGACGGCATGTTGGCGCCGGTGATGTTCGGCGAAAAGGACGACGCCAAGCGCATGGCGGGCTGGAACAAGGCGCTCCGCCACATCGCGGAGAACGCCTATGTGCTGCCGCTTTATCAGTACTTCCAGCCGGTGCTCTACAAGGAGGAGCTGAACTTTACGCCGTACGTGCAGAACTACATTCTGCCGCAGGTCATGAAGAAGTAGGCCGCGAGCCGGCGGTAGCGGGCGCAACGGGCGCGGATGGCGGCTTCGCAGCTGCTCAAGCGACTGCTCCTGGCAATCCCCACGCTGTTCGGGGTTGCCGTCATCGTCTTCGTCCTCATGCGGGTGGTGCCCGGGGATCCGATCGCCATGATGATCGGACCCGGCGCCACGGCGGAGACGGCGGCCGAGTTGCGCGCGCTCTACGGGCTGGACCGGCCGCTCCTCGAACAGTTCGGTATCTGGCTCGCCGACGCCGTGCGCGGCGATTTCGGCATCTCGATCAGCGCCCACCAGGACGTGGCGCGGCTCATCCTGGCGCGCTTGCCGGCGACCTTGGAGCTGAGCCTCGCGGCGATCGCCTTCGCCGCCCTGTTCGGGGTCGCCTTCGCCGTGACCGGCGCCTATTGGCGCGGCCGGCCGCCGGAGGGCGCGGTCGACGCCTTCGCGGCGTTGTCGCTCGCCATCCCGGATTTTCTCTGGGGCCTGATCTTCATCCTCGTGCTCGGCGTGCTGCTGCCGGTGATGCCGATATCGGGCCGGCTGGACCCGCGCCTCGACTTTGCCGCGGTGACGCAGTTCTACGTCGTGGAAAGCCTGCTGCGCGGCGAGTTTCGGGTGCTCGGCTCGCTCTTGCTGCATCTGGTGCTGCCGGCCGTGGCGCTGGGCCTGCCGCTCACCGCGATCATCGCCCGGGTGCTGAAATCTTCGCTGATCGAAGCGTTGGCGCAGGATTATGTGCTCCAGGCGCGGGTCAAGGGCTTCGGGCGCTGGCGCATCATCTTGCGCGAGGCGCTGCGCAACGCCCTGATCCCGACCGTCACGCTGACCGGGGTCCAGTTCACCTTCTTGATCGGCGGCACCGTGCTGATCGAGCGCATCTTCGGTTATCCGGGCCTGGGCAATCTCGCCATCACCGCCGTGATCGACCGCGACCTGCCCCTGATCCAGGGCATCGTGATCACCTTCGCGGTCATGTTCATCGCCCTCAACATCCTGATCGACATGACCTATGCGCTGCTCAATCCGAGGCTGAGACATGGCTGAACTAAGCGCGGCGCCGGCCGCCCGGCCGCGCGAGTGGCGCTGGCTGGCCAGCCCGCGGGTGGTGTTCGGCGCCGCGGTGCTGGTCTTGCTCGGCGTCGTCGCCGCGGCGGCACCATGGCTGGCGCCGCACGATCCCTTGGAGCAGGACTTGATGAGCTCCTTCCTGCCGCCGTTCTGGGCGGCGGGCGCGGATCCGAGCTTTCCGCTCGGCACCGACAGCCTCGGCCGCGACCTGCTGTCGCGCCTGATCTACGGCGCCCGCGTGGCGCTGACCGTGGCCTTTGTCGCCGCCCTTCTGGCGGCGCTGCTCGGCACCGTGCTCGGCCTGCTCGCGGGTTATTTTCGCGGCTGGGTCGACGCGCTCATCTCGCGCCTGGTGGATATCTGGCTGTCGTTTCCGCCGGTGCTGCTTTCGATCGTGCTGGTGGCGCTGATCGGCACCGGGCTCCACGCGGTGATCATCGCCATCGTAGTGATCGATTGGACCCGGTTTTGCCGCGTGGTGCGCGCCGAAACGCTGGTTCAGCGCGAGCAGGACTATGTCGCCTCCGCGCTCACCATCGGGCTCGGCCGGATGGCGATCTTGCGGCGCGAAATCCTGCCCAATGTGATGCCGCTCCTGATCGTGCTGGTGACGCTCGAGATGGGTATCGCGGTGATCGTCGAGGCGATTCTGAGCTTCGTCGGCCTGAGCGTCTCCTCGGACACGCCCACCTGGGGCGGGCTGATTCAGGAAGGCCGGCTTTACGTGCATCAGGCCTGGTGGATGATGGTCTTGCCGATCCTCTGCATCGTGCTCTCGGTGCTCGGCTTCAACGCGCTTGGCGACGGGCTGCGCGAGCGCCTCGATCCGGTGCTGCGCCGATGACTCCCATGACGCCCATGATGCCCGTGACGCCCGTGACGCCGACACTGGAAATCGACGATCTCCATCTCGGTATCGGCGCGGGGCGCGCGCACCTGCCGATCCTGCGTGGCGTTTCGCTGGCGGTCGAGCCCGGTACGGTGCATGGCCTGGTGGGCGAGTCCGGCGCCGGTAAATCCATGGTGGGCAAGGCGTTGCTTGGCGTCATGCCGCGCCAGGCGCGGATCACCGGTGGCACGATCCGCTTTGCCGGCCGGGACATCACGCACCTCTCCGAGCGCGCGCGGCGGCATTTATTGGGTCTCGGCATGGCGCTGATTCCGCAGGACCCCGTGAACGCGCTCAACCCCGCGCTCCGCGTCGAGCGCCAGATCGCCGACGTGCTCACCCTGCATTTGGGCATGCGCGCGCGCGCCGCCCGGGCCAGGGCGCTAGCGCTGTTGCACGAGGTGCATATCCGCAATCCCGAGCGGGTCCTCGGCCAGTATGCGCACGAGCTCTCGGGCGGCATGTGCCAGCGCATCCTGATCGCCATCGCCTTCGCCTGCCGGCCGCAGCTGATCGTGGCGGACGAGCCGACCACCGCGCTCGACGTCACCGTGCAGCGCCAGGTGCTGCGTTTGATCAAGACCCTCCAGCAAGAGGCCGGCACGGCGTTGCTGTTCATCACCCACGATCTCGGCGTGGTCGCCAAGCTCTGCACCCGCGTCAGCGTCATCCATGGCGGGCGCATTCTCGAGGAAGGGCCGGTCGCCCGCATCTTCGAAGCGCCGCGGCACGCCTATACGCGCGCGCTGTTGGCCGCGACGCCGCGCCACGACCGGCCGGGCGAGGTGCTGAAGCCGGTCCCCGCGACCCTGACGCGCCAGCTCCTCGCCGAGGCCGCGGCCTACGACGCCCAGCGCGCGGCGGTTGCCGTCCAACCCGGGTCAAACCATGCTTGAGGTCCGCGAGCTTCACCTCGCGCTGCCGGACCGCAGCGTCCGGCGGCCGTTTCGACGGGCGCCGCGGGTCGACATCCTGCGCGGCGTGAGCTTCCATTTGACCGCCGGCCGCACGCTCGGCGTGGTCGGCGAGTCCGGCTCCGGCAAAACCTCGCTGGCGCGCACCGTGCTCAGGCTGCACCGGCCGAGCGGCGGGCAGATCCTGTTGCAGGGCCGCGATATCGCCGCGCTGGACGAGGCGGCGCTGAGGCCGCTGCGGGCGCAGATCCAAATGATCTTCCAGAACCCGCTGTCGTCGCTCAACCCACGCCATCGCATCGGCGCCATCGTCAGCCAGCCGCTCGCCCTGCTGGGCCCGGCCGGCGGCGCCCGGGTGCGCGGCGCCCGCGCCCGCCGCAGCGCGGCCGAGGCCCTGCTCGAGCGCGTCGGGTTGCCGAGCGCCTTCGTGACGCGCTATCCGCACGAGCTTTCGGGCGGCGAGCGTCAGCGCGTCGGCATCGCCCGCGCGATCGCGCTGCGGCCCGCCATCGTGGTGGCCGACGAGATCGTCTCCGGTCTCGACGTCTCGACCCAGGCGCAGATCATCGCTCTGCTGCGGGCCCTGCGCACCGACATGGGGCTCGCCCTCATGTTCATCAGCCACGATCTCTCGGTGGTGCGCGCGCTGTGCGACGAGGTGCTCGTGCTCCAGGACGGCAAGGTGGTGGAGCAGGGCGCCTGCGCCGAGGTGTTCGCGCGCCCGCGCGCGCCCTACACCCGACGCCTGCTCGAGGCCATCCCGTTGCCCGAGGTCGATCCCGGCTGGATCGAACGCGCCGGCGTGGACGACGACTGAAGCCGCCGTCGGCGCGATCGCGGCAAATTTCGCGGCTTCGGACACCCCTTGCATTGACGTGGGTCATGGGCGCGCTAATCTGTTTGTCATAACATCGATCGGTTGCGGCTTGGGGTCTATCAGGCGCTGCCTCGCTTCGCCAACCGACGTATCGGTCGAAGGCCGCTTGGGAGATAACCAACAGGTGACGGAACACGACGTCCGCGAACCGCCTTTTCGGGATGGCGGCGGGCGGGCTTTGACTTTGTTTTTGGTGGGTGGGGCGGCGACGGGCTGGTCCGCGCAATTTCGTGCGGCCGGGGTCTGGGCGTTATTTGCCGCCTTCGCCATGGGCCTGTTTGCGTTGGCGAGCGGTGCCCAAGCGGTTGAGCCGGGGCGCGGGCTTTCCGGGCAAAGCGGCTCCGTGCAGAGTGGCCTCGTCAAGCCCGAATTCGCCGGTCTCGTGGCGCCGGAAGGCGGCGATCTGATCGGCCGCATTCGGCTCCATCGCGCCTCGCATGACGATACCTTGCTCGATTTGGCCCGTGCCTTCGATTTGGGCTTTGTGGAAATGGTGGCGGCCAATCCGGGTGTCGATCCGTGGCTGCCGGGGGAGGGCACCTGGGTCGTGCTGCCGACGGTTCACTTGCTGCCGTCGGGGCCGCACCGCGGTGTCGTCATCAATTTGGCGGAGCAACGGCTGTATCTTTTCGCGCGCGACGGCGCGGTCTCGACCTTTCCGATCGGGGTTGGCAAGGTTGGATGGGAGACGCCGCTCGGCGAAACCCAGGTGGTCGGCAAGCGCGCGGGCCCCGCCTGGTATCCGACGGCCTCGGCCCGGGTGGAAGATCCGCGCCTGCCCGCCATGGTGCCGCCTGGCCCCGACAATCCGTTGGGCAGCCACGCGCTTTATCTCGGTTGGCCGGCCTATTTGATCCACGGAACCAACCAACCGGATAGCATCGGGCGCAGGGTCAGCCACGGCTGCATTCGCCTTTATCCCGAAGATATCTCGCGTCTCTATGCGGACGTTCCGCTCGAAACGCCGGTGCGCGTGATCAACGAGCCGGTGAAGTTGGGCTGGTCCGACGGCGATATGTATCTCGAGGTTCAGCCGCCGTTGCGCCAGGCCGACAGGGTCGAGGCGACGGGCCGCTTCGAGCGCGAGCCGCTGCCCGAGGTGGAGGCGCTGATTCACGTCTCGGCGGGCGACGCGGCCGGCCGTCTCGACTGGCTCGCGATCGGGCAGGCGCTGACGGCGCGCAGCGGCGTCCCCGTGCGCATCACATATCCCGCTCGGCGGGGCGCCACGATCGCCGCGCGCTAGCATCCCGATTCCACGCCAGTAGAGAATGCGCCGGCGCCTTGACTTCGATCAAGGAGCGCCCGGCGGCTTTGGCCTAATGGTTGAGAATTCTGCTTCGTGGCGGCTGGCCCGCGCGCGACAGGTCCGTGTGCGCCGATCGATTGGCGAACGCCCGAAGCCCGAGCACCAGTGCGAGCACGCGGATCATGCGCCCAAGAAGCCGCCCGAATTCCCGCCCAAGACGGCGCCCCGCCGCGGGCGATAACGTGGCCGCCGGGTCCGCCGACCCATCCGATGCGCCCGACGGCCTGAGCCCCATCGGGCATAATTGGGCGCAAGGGGTGATCGAAGTGGAGGTGCGCTTTTACAACAGCCTCGCCGCTGTCGGCAGAACTCACGGCGCTGGAAGCAACGGCGCGCGGCGCTTCCTCACCCTGCCCGCCGGCAGCGCCGTCACGGACGCGATTCGCGAACTGAACCTTCCGTTGCGCGATATCTATGTGGTGTTTCGCAACGGCCACAATCTGTTACGCAACCGGGGGCACGGCATCGAAATCGATACCGGACACGGCCTCGAGCACGGCGACGTACTGGCGTTCTCGGGCCCGGTGCCGTTTAGCTGGGGTTACGGCGCGCCTGTGGTCTAGTGCCCCCTATCATGATGCCGTGGTACGTAGGACGGCGTCATGATAGGGGGCACTAGCGGTTTCCGCTGGCGTGGCGCTGGCTTGGCCTTAGCCGTCGACCGACAGCTGCCTCAGCGCAAAGAGATAATCCGAGCTGCGGCGCCAGCGCTTGAGAATGCGGCCGGCGTCCTCCCGTTGGGTCGTGGTGTAGAGCCGCACCAGGTCGCGTTCCTGTTCCGCGGTGGGCGCGGTCACGCCGTCCTTGGCCCGGCGGCTGAGCTGGAAGATCGTCACGAAGGTGTTCAGTTCGATATCGAGCGCCCGGCACAACAGCGCCAGCGCTTCGCCGCCCGGCTCGTACAGGATGCGGCGCATCAGCTTGGGCTTGAGCCCGGCCATTTCGCAGAAGGCCGCCACGAAGAGCGAAACTTCGCCTTGGTTGAGCGTCTTGACGAGAAGCTCCGGGGTCAGCTCGCCCAACTCGGCCAAGCGTTGAACGAGCTGCTCCGGCTTCGACTCGGGGGCCGCCTCGGTCTGGTTCAATTGCTCCGCGGTGGCGTCCACGATGGCGTCGTCAAGAACGTCGCGGTCCAGCTCGAATTCCTCGGCGATGTGTTTTCTGAGCGCCGCGGACACCCACCAATACATGCGCCTGGCCAGCTCGGGCGGCAGATCGGGCCGCCTGACCAGCGGGTCCTGGTAGCTGTCCACGCGTCTCGATTCATCGACCAGGAATTCCATCACTTGGCGCGAGATCTTGGCGCCGTGATTCTTGAGCAGGCTCGAAACGACGTCTTCTTGGCCGGTATCGACCAAAGCCGTCGAGACCGCTTCGCTCACCACCTTGCGCTGGGAGACCGCCAGCTGATGATCCAGGGTGCGGTGTTTGACGACCTCGATCAAATCGGGATCCAGCAGCACTTGGCTGCCGAGCAGAACGGGGTGGGCGATCTCGTAGTCGTCGTTGGCAAGCTGCACGATCAGCGCGCGCGGCGTGTCGGCCCGTTCCGTGAGGCGCTCGGCAAGATCCCGCCGCAGCACCATCTCCACGTCGTGCACCAGATGGCGGATAATTTCCCCCATCAAGGCGCGCTCGCGTTCGCTCACGGTGGGGCCGGTGTCGAGAAACAGGTCGCGCACGGTTTCGAACAACGCCCGGCGACCCCTGGTCGATTTGTCGCGCGCGAGCGCAAAGAGGGCGTCCGCCGACAGGCCTTCGGCGGCAAGGGCGCGCAACGCTTCGCTTACGTCCATGGCACACCGGCCCATGGCACACTGGCAAAGCGCGGTTCGTCAGTCCGCGAACGCGCCATCGAGCGAGTGGTGGCGTCGGGCAAAGCGTTGGCTCCGTCGGTTCTCCGGCCGCTATCTCGCGACCGACCACTGCGGCTTGCGTAAGATGCCTGACACATACAATTTTTCGTTCGGCAGCCTTAACAAATCGCTCGTCGCGCCCGGCGGTCGCCTTAGCCGATTTCGGGGATGAGCTGCGCCAGCAGGCGATAGCAGTTCTGACAGACCGCCGAAAGGCTCGAGGCGTAGTCATCCTTGGCCGCGTCGCCCGCCGTATCGGAAAGGCCGCGCACCACGACGAACGGCAGTGCGTTCAGGTCACAGGTATAGCCGACGGCCGCGCCCTCCATTTCCGTGGCAAGCGCGGAAAATTCGCGCTGGAGCCAGCGCAGCTTGTCGGGGTCCTGAATGAATCGATCGCCCGAGACCACCGTGCCGAGCATCAGATTGGGCCTCTTGTCGGTCTCGGGAAAGGCCGAATCGTAGGCCTTGGCGGCTTTCTGAACGAGCTCGGGGTCGGCCTCGACCATCCGGTCCTTGCCCGGCAGCTCGCCGTGGCGGCGGCCGAACGCGGTCAGGTCCATGTCGTACTGAATCAAGTGACTCGCGACCACGAGGTCGCCGATGCGCATGTTGGGCAGCAACCCGCCGGCGACGCCGCAAAAGACCAGGGCGCTTAGCGGATAGTGGTCGATCAGCATTTGCGTGCAGATGGCCGCGTTTACCTTACCCACGCCGCAGCGGGTCAGCACCAGGTCGACGCCCTGAAAGGTGCCTTGCGTGACGTCGAAGCGGGCACGCGTCTGCCGGTCGGAGACCGTCATCTCCTTTTCCAGCAAATCAATCTCTTCAGCCATTGCGCCGATGATGGCCAGCATGCCCACCTCCGCGTTTGGCAAGGCGCTTTTCGGATTGCGCTGGCAGGCGAAATCGGACGGTGGCCGTTCCTACGGCGGCTCGCCGCACCCGCCCGCACCGCCACCGCGCGGCCGCTTTGCGGTGGCGGCGACGGCGGCTAACAATTGCCGAATTCAGGGATTTACGCAAGCCCGCGCAGACTTGCGCCGCCCGACCCTATAGCTGCGTGAACTTCTTGCGCTTGAGCAGCTTGCCGCGCCCGGGCTCGGCCAGC
>JAUVWK010000252.1 GCA_030604165.1 Alphaproteobacteria bacterium
ATCGTGCCCAGCCAATCGCGCTCGTTCTTGTCCTTGCGATGAATCCAGAGCCCGTGCGGCATCGAGGGCAGACCGCCCTTGATGCCCCAGACCACGGCGCGCTCGCGGTCGCAGATATAGGAGATGACGGCGCCTTCCGCCTCGCGCAGCGTGCTGATCTTGATGACGCCTGCGCCGCCGCGATATTTCCCGGGACCGGGCGAATCGGTGAGAATCTGATATTCGTTGGCGAGGATCGGGCTCAGCCGCTCCTGGCCCTCGACGGGTTGCGTCATGAGGCCGGTGCCGAAGCAGGCGGTGGTCACGTTGCAGCCGTCCTTGCCGTTGCGGCCGCCCCAGCCGCCGGGCAGCCAGTCGTAAAACATGAAAATCGACTTGTCGTCGGAGCGCAGGTCGCGGCCGCCGGTCAGCAGATACTCCAAATTGAAGGCGCAGGCGATGGCGCGCTCCGGCATGATGTCGGACCAGATCTCGTAGATCGAGTTCATGATCTTCTCGAACGGCATGAGGAAACCGGTCACCGCCACGGGCCAGCGCGCGCTGACAATCGAATCCTCCGGCGCGATGACCTTGATCGGCCGATAGAAACCCGAGTTGAGCGGCAGGTCGGGGAAGTAGGTCTTCATGCCGGCGACCACGGCCGAGAAGGTGCCGCCGAAGGCCGAGTTATAGAGCGTCGAGATGGTCCCATGGCTGCCGGTGAAGTCGTAGGTGACCTCATCGCCCTTGATGGTCAGCTTGACCTTGATGGGGATCAGCCCCTCGCCTAGCGCCGGGTCGCGGTCGATATAGTCCTCGTTCTCCCAGGTGCCGTCGGGCAGCTCGGCGATGCGTTGCCGGGTGGCGCGCTCGACGTAATCCTGCACCTCCTTGAAGCCGGTCACCACCGTGTCCTTGCCGTATTTGTCGACCAGCCGCAGGATTTCGCGCTCGGCGATCCGCGTCGCCTCGGATTGGGCGTGCATGTCGCCGATGATGGAGACCGGGTCGCGCGTATTCGCGGCCACCATGTTGGCGAGGTCTTCGCGGAACTCACCGCCGTCGAAAATGCGCACCGGCGTGATGCGAATGCCTTCCCTGAACATTTCCTTGGCCAGCACGTCGAAGGAGCCCGGCACGCTGCCGCCGACATCCGACCAATGGCCGTTGGACTGGCTGTAGCCGATGATCTCGTCGCCGACGAAGATCGGCCGGATCAGGCGCACGTCGTTGAAGTGCGTGCCGCCGGCGTAGGGGTCGTTGATCATGTAGACGTCGCCGGGCTTCATCTTGCCTTTGAAGACCCGGATCACGTCCTTGCAGGTGTAGTGCAACGTCCCCACATGGACCGCGATGTCCTGATTGCCCTGGGCGATGGAATCGCCGTTGGCGTCGTTCAGCGCCGAGGAAAAATCGCGGTTGTAGATGACGAACGAGTAGCAGGTCCGCAGGATCTGCTCGGCCATCTGGTCGACGATGGTGATGAACGAGTTCTTGAGAACTTCGAACGTCACCGGATCGAGCGTGAAGCTCGGGCGTTGCTCGCTCATGTCGCTGCCTCCGAGACAAAGATCCTGATATTGAGCCACTCGTCGGCCTCGGCGTGGAGGCCGGGCGGCACGACGGTGGTTGAATCTAGTTGTTCGATGATCGCGGGCCCCTCGATGGCGGTGCCGGCGGAAATGTCCTTGTGCAAATAAACCGGCGTCTCGACCGGGCCCTCGACCTCGTCGAAGCTCACCGCCCGTGTCGCGTGCGGTTTGAGGGTCGTGCCGTTGGCCTTGTGGCGGGCGAGCTCGGCCTTCTGCGTGACCCCCACGGCGGTCAGGTTGAGCCGGAACAGATCCACCGGCGCGTCGTCGCGGCGAAAAGCGTATTCTCGCTCGTGGTCGTTGTGAAACGCCGCAATGGCCTGGTCTACCGAGATGAAGGGTGCAGCGACCGGCACGGCGAGCGAGCGCCACTGCCCCTGATACATCATGTCGATCGCACGCTGCAGCACCATATCTTCGGCGCGCACGCCCTCTTTCTCGAGTCGCGAGCGCGCCTCGCCCTCCATGTCGGCAAACTTCTCTTCGATGTCCCGCGGGTCCGCCTCGGCCGCCGGCATCAGATAGCTCTGCGCCAGGTCATGGCGAATATCGACCAGCAAACAGCCGAGCGCCGAGGTGACACCCGGATTGGGCGGCACGATCACGGTCGGGATGGAAAGCTCCTTGGCCAAGGCGACCCCGTGCAGCGCCCCGGCGCCGCCGAAGGCGACCAGCGCGAAATCGCGCGGATCGTAACCGCGGCTGATCGAGATCAGGCGCACGGCATCGGCCATATTGGCGTTGGCGACGCTGACGATCGCCTGGGCCGCCGCCGCCACGTCGAGCTTGAGCGGCTCGGCCACGCCGGTCCGCACCGCCGTCTCGGCGACGGCTCGATCGAGCGTGATTTGGCCGCCCGCGAGACTGGTGCCGAGCCGACCCAGGACGAGGTTGGCGTCGGTGTTGGTGGGCACCGTGTTGCCGTGCCCGTAGCACGCGGGTCCGGGATCGGCGCCCGCCGACTGCGGCCCGTTATGGAGCGCGCCGGCATCGTCGACCCAGGCCAGCGAGCCGCCGCCCGCGCCGATACTCAACACCTCGATGCTGGGAAAGCGGATCGGATAGCCGAACTCGATATGCCAATCCCTGGTGATGCGCAACTCCCCGCCGGAGACCAGCGAGACATCGCAGCTCGTGCCGCCCATGTCGAGGCCGATGGCGTTTTCGAAGCCGCAGAGCGTCGCGATATGACGGCTCGCGATGGCGCCCGCGGCGATGCCGGAGCCGGCGAGGCGGCCGGCGAAATGCTTGGCGGTCGCCGGCGTCATCACGCCGCCGCCCGAATGCAGCATCAAAAGATCGCTCTTATAGCCGCCGTCCTTGAGCTGATCGCTCATGCGCGTCACATAGCGGCCGACCACCGGGCTCAGAATGGCATTGACCACGGTGGTGGAGAACCGCTCGTGCTCGAAGATTTCGGGCAGTGTCTCGGACGAGGTGGAGATTTGCACCTCGGGCAGCTCGTCTTCGAGGATCTCCCGCATGCGCAGCTCGTGCGCCGGGTTCATGTATGAGTTCATGAAGCAGACGGCCACCGCCTCGACGCCACGCTTCTTCAAGATGCGTGCGACCTCGCGCGCCTCGGCTTCGTCGAACGGCGTCACCACGCGGCCGGCATGGTCGATCCGTTCGTTGACCACGAGCCGGTCGCGCCGCCGAATATAAGGCGGCGCCACGTCCTTGTAAGTGTCCCAAAGCTCTTCCTTGTTGGCCCGCCGGATCTCGATGACGTCGCGATAGCCCTTTGTGCAGACCATGGCCGATGACGGAAAACGCCGCGTGAGCAGCGCGTTGGTCGCGATCGTGGTGCCGTGGGAAAACAGGGTGACATCCTTGAGGTCGATGCCGGCCTCCGTCAGCCCGCGCATCGTGCCCTCGAGCGGATCGTCCGGCGTGGATGCCGTCTTGGCGACGCGGATCTGCCCGCTCGCCTCGTCCAGAATACAGATGTCGGTGAAGGTGCCGCCGATATCGACGGCTACTCTTAGATTCGGCATGCGTTACTCCCTGGCCCGCCGGTTTATTTGGCCGCGAATATACTACAGCCCGCGGTCTTGTCCCAGTGCCAGACCCCGGCCAGCTCAGGCCTCGAGCAGAACGTCGTGGGCGAGATGGTCGATCACCGCGTCCAGCCCCTCGCCGGCGCGGCAATTGGTCAGCACCACGGGCTTGCCGTCGCGCACGGCGCGGGCGTCGCGCTGCATCGCCGCCAGATCGACGCCCACATGGGGCGCGAGGTCGGTCTTGTTGATCACCAAAAGGTCGGCGCGCAAGATACTGGGGCCCCGCTTGCGCGGAATGTCGTCGCCACCCGAGACGTCGATGACGAAGAGCCAGTAGTCCACGAGATCGAGCGAAAAGGTCGAGGCCAGATTGTCGCCGCCGCTCTCGATCAGGATCAAATCCAGCGGCGCGAACCGCGCCTCCAGCATATCGGCGGCCTCGATGTTGAGCGTGGGGTCTTCGCGGATCACGGTGTGCGGGCAGGCCCCGGCCTCGACGCCGAGCACTCGCTCGGGCGCGATCAGGCCGCCGCGTTGCAGCCGCTCGGCGTCTTCCTTGGTGACGAGATCGTTGGTCACCACCGCCAGCGTGGTGCCGCGCGCCTTGAAACGCGGCAACAGGCCCTCGATGAGCGCCGTCTTGCCCGAGCCGACGGGTCCGCCGATGCCGACCCGCGCGGCGCTCGGTGGGGTCTCAAGCGCAACGTCGGTCATGCTCGTATGCCTTTTCCTATCATCCTTCGACACCGCCCCCATCATAAGGCAACCGGCGGGGCGCGCCGCCCTATTTCCGCCGTACGCCGGGTTCCGCGCCGGTGATGCAGCGCCGCAGCGCCACCCAGGCCGCGTCGAGGCCGGCGCGCAGGATCAAGCCGTCGGGCGCGAGCAGCCGGGCCCAGGCGCCGCAGCCCGCGGGCAACGCCGAGGCCCCGGCATAGAGGCCGTCGACCGCGCCGAGTGCCTGGCGCAGCGTCTCCACGAGTTCCTCCGCCGGGCTCTCGCCATCGCTCGCCATGCCATGGATCGCCATAACGGTCGCCTGCGCCGGGTAGTCGCCTTGGCCGGCCTGCGCCTGCTCCTGTACCCGATCACCCGAGATGGCGAAGCGGTCGAGCGCCAGCAACCGACCGTCCGGCCGGCTGACGCGGCTCTCGCCCTTGAGCCAGGCGAAGCGGCGGTCGGCGGCGGCCGGATCGTGCTGCGTGAAGGCGTCGCACAGCAGCAGGGTGGCGCGCTCGTCCACCACCGCGTCGAGCGCGCTGGCGAGGCGCGCGCCGGGAAACAAGATCAAGGGATCGGGCCAGTATTCCAGATAGGCGCCGGCCTCG
>JAUVWK010000037.1 GCA_030604165.1 Alphaproteobacteria bacterium
CGACGGCAGCATGCTCCCAGCCGCCCCCCTCGACCGCGCGCATTCCCGCGCTTGGATCGAGTTCGGCAACGAAGTGCTGAATGACACCTTCAGCATCACCTCGGCCAAGGACGAGGCGGCTCTAACGAAGGTACTCGAGAAGCTGGGCCAGAAGCTCGATCGTCTCGAGCGAGAGATCGGCACGGGCCCCTTTTTCCTGGGCGCTGAGGTCTCCCTCGTCGATGCCGCCTTCACACCGGCACTTCAGCGCTTGTTCTGGGCGAACGAAATCCACCCCTCAATGGCGATCTTTGAGGGGAGGCCGAAAGTCGAGCGTTGGTGGCGCGCCCTGGCCGAGCGGGAGAGCGTACGCGGCTCTGCGGTGGCCGACATTCGCGAACGATTCCACAATATGGTCGGCCGGGACCGCGGCGGTTACCGAAGCGTCGTCGGTGCCCGTATCGTGGGATAGCACGAGCCCAGAATCCGCACAGCCGCCGTTTGGCGCACCGACAACTCCTCACCGGTGATCGCGAGTTTCGTCGAAGCTGTCGCCGCCCACCGCGGATAGACATTACGGGAAACCTTTTGTGCGCCACGAGCAAGCCGATTGGGGAACGATGCTGATGACCGATGATGAGCGACCTCCGATCCTGGCCGACAAGCACTATGATTCGCCCTCGGCCTTCACCCCCGAAAGCCTGCTGCGCGAGGCACGGCGTCAGAAGTCAGCTTCGATCCAGCCGGTGCCGGATGTCTGCCTGCTCGATCCGGACGGCGATATCGTTCGCCAATTGCAAGCGGAAGGGCGTGCTCGGCGCCATGACGGGTGGGTCTGCTATCACACCGATCTCTATGTCCTCGAAGAAGGCGACCTGACGTTGGGCGTCATAGGCTGCGCCGTCGGCTCATCTTTCGCCGTCTTAGTGGCCGAAGAGTTGTTCGCGTCGGGGTGCAGGCTGCTGATCAGCATGACGTCGTCGGGGCAGATCATGCCCGTGCAAGCGCCGCCGTATTTCATCATGATCGACCGCGCGTTGCGTGACGAAGGCACGAGCTATCACTACCTGCCGCCGGCGACCTATAGCGACGCGCCCGAAGCCTTGATCGAAGTTCTCGAGGGCGCCTTTGACGGTCTTGGCGTTCCTGTGCTGCGGGGCGCGACCTGGACGACCGATGCGCCATTTCGCGAGACCGACGACGCCATTGAATCGATGCGTCGGCGCGACCTGCTTGCTGTTGAGATGGAAGCCGCCGCGCTCTATGCCTTCGCCAGGGCGCGTGGCAAACCGGTGGTCTGCTTCGCACACGTTACCAACCAGATGGGCCGGATCGAGGGGGACTTCGAGAAAGGCCACGCGGAAGGTACGACCGATGCCCTGCGGATTGTGGTTACTGCTGCACAGTGCCTCGTTGGTATTGACGACAAGTCCTTTGGATAATGTCGAACAACGCCGCTTCTCGAAGGTCGGCTATCAGGCGAAGTTCGGGCTATGGCTGATGCACGTCCGGTTTGGCCTCAGCTTCGGATATTCCTGCGCCGATGTTCGAATTTGATCCGGTTAGGTCCGGTTAGCCCTCAGGTCCGGACGTGCAACCTGGTCCCCGCAAACGTCGCATTTTGACCCAACGCGGACCTAGCGCTGCTGGTCCCAAGGAGAGAACCGGTTAGGTTGCAACGGCGCGCAGGCGGTATCATGTGCCGACCACACTCGGTTCGTATCTGCCCGAAGCAAAGGTAACAGCAAGCTTCGCTTTGGCGCGCCAGCCGGCGCAGTGGCCGGGGGTGACCAGCCGGGGCTCGATGCGCAGCTCCACCTCCCTCCATTCCGCTTGCCCCGACCGCCACCGACGCGATGCGCCAGATCCCGGCCGCGTGACTGTTGGCTTGCGCCAAAGGAAAAAGGCGGCGCCCCGAAAGGGGACACCGCCCTGACGCGGCCAAAGATGGGGGGGAACGCGATCAGGCCGATTCGAGATATTTGATGAAGCCATCGATCTCCTTGCGCAGGTCCTCGCCGTGGCGGGTCAGAACGCGTCGAGGTCAAAGTCGTTCGGGCCGGTGGGCATTTCGATCGAGTTTGCGATATTTCCGCTGAGACCGATCTTGTAATCGCGTTCGATCGGTTGAAGGGCTCAAACAACATCACGGAACATGTTGTTAGGCTCCGTTTCCCGCGATCGGTGGCACGAATTGCAGCTCCATGTCCCAGGGAAAATATATCCAGGTATCCTGGCTTACCTCGGTAACAAACGTATCGACCAGCGGCCGTCCCGCGGGCTTGGCGTAGACCGCGGCAAAGTGAGCCCTGGGCAACATGTCGCGCACGATGCGGGCGGTTTTGCCCGTGTCCACCAGATCGTCAATGATCAGCATGCCCTCGCCATTGCCGGAGACGCTTTTCAGAACCATTTCTTCGCGTTGGTCCTGGTGGTCGTACGAGGCGACGCAGACGGTGTCCACCAGACGGACCTCGAGCTCGCGCGAAACGATCGCCGCCGGCACCAGGCCGCCACGCGTTATGGCGACGATACCGCTCCACGGCCCGATCTCAACAAGCCGCCAGGCCAAGGCTCTTGCATCCCGGTGTAGTTGATCCCACGACACCGGGAAGCCTTTTTCATGTGGTTGCACTAGTCCACCCCTTGGATCGTGCTTGTCGCGTGGCCGAATCAAAGCCGACCCGGTGCGCGAACGCAACCAAAACCCGAACGGTCGCGAATTCGCGCATCCGATCAGGCCACAGCTACCGCCGAAAAGAAGCGCACCAATTCCGCTTCGTCGAGGGTGCCGTTTCGCCGCACGCCCGTGCAGAGGTCGACGCCAAACGGCCGCACGTCCCGGATTGCCTCGCCCACATTGTCGGCATTGAGCCCACCGGCCAGAAAGACCGGCAGGTCGAGCGATTCGACGATGCGCCGGCTGACGGTCCAATCGTGGCGGCGGCCGGTGCCGCCGAGCTCCTTGACCGAACGCTTTGTGTCGCCGGAGTCGAGCAGAATCGCGTCAACCTGCGGCGCCACGGCAATCGCCTCGGCAATCGATGCCTGGTCTCCGACATGCACGACTTGCACGAGCGACACGCCCGGCAAGGCGGCGCGCAACAGTGGGTATTGCTCGTGCGGCACGGCGTCGCACAGCTGTATGGTATTGACCCGGCAGCGACGCTGTTGCTCGATGATGCCCGCCGCCTCTTGGCGACAGGTCAGCAGCACGGAGGCGACAGCCGGGGGCGTGATCGCCACGATGTCGCGGATCAAGCGCTCGGATATGACGCCGGGACCGCTCGGCATGTCGGATACCAGGCCGAGCGCGTCCGCGCCGAGCTTGACCGCCAGCCGCGCCTCCTCGATGCTCGAAATGCAGCAGATCTTGATGCGAGTCCGCATCATCGGATCACTACGTCAGCGCCGCAGGGAATGACATGCGCGCGCCGTCACCCATCGTCCGGGCCAATACGTTGGCGCACCACCGAAGGCGTGGGCGGCGTTTCGTCGGTGATGACAGTTGCGGCTCGAAACCCGTCGATAGCGGCCTCGGCGTCTTCCTCGGTCGCGGCATGAACAACGCAAAGTGGCTGGCTCGAATCAACGGCTTCGCCGATGCCGGCGATGTCCGTTAGGCCAACGGCATGGTCGATGGTGTCATCTGCGCGGCGCCGACCACCCCCGAGGGCCATGATCACGAGCCCGAGGCCGCGGGCATTGACCTGGCCGATCACGCCCGCTCGTGTGGCCATGGCCGGTCGCTCGACCGGCGCCCGCGGCAGATAACGTCCGGGCTCATCCAAGAGGTCCGCTGGACCGCCAAGCGCACCCACCATGCGGGCGAAGCGCTCGGCGGCCGCCCCGGATGCGAGGCTCGCCTCGATCTTGCCATGGGCGTTCGCCGGATCGTCGGCGAGGCCAGCCATAACCAGGAGCTCGGCGGCGAGCGCTGCCATAACCGCATGAAGGCGCGGATCGCGTGCCGCGCCGGTGAGGAAATCGATCGCCTCGCGCACTTCGAGGGCATTGCCCGCGGTCCTACCGAGAGCTTGGTTCATATCGGTGAGGAGGGCGACGCAGGGCAGGCCGGCGCCGTTCGATACCGCGACGATGCTCTCCGCCAAGGCCACCGCGTCTGCCAATTCGGCGCAGAAGGCACCAGAGCCAAACTTCACGTCCATGACCAATTGGTCGAGTCCGGCGGCGAGCTTCTTGGAGAGGATCGACGCGGTGATCAAGGGGATCGATTCGACGGTCGCGGTGACGTCGCGGATGCGGTAGAGGCGGCCGTCGGCCGGGGCAAGGTCGGCGGTCTGGCCGATGATGGCGCAGCCGGCCTCGGCGACGACGCGGCGGAAGGTGGCGAGGTCGGGCGCCGTGTCATATCCCGGGATCGAGTCCAGCTTGTCGAGCGTGCCGCCGGTGTGGCCGAGCCCACGTCCCGAAATCATCGGCACGGCGCCGCCGCAGGCCGCCACCACGGGGGCCAGAATCAGGCTGACCTTGTCGCCGATGCCGCCGGTCGAGTGTTTGTCCAGCACCGGACCAGGCAAGTCCGCGCCCGACCAGTCCAGGACGCTACCGGACTCGGTCATGGCCCGCGTCAGGGAGACCCGCTCGGCCATCGCCATACCGCGAAAAAAGACGGCCATCGCGAAGGCCGCGGTCTGCCCCTCGGAGATCGTCCCATCGGTCAGCCCGCGCACCATGAACGCGATCTCTCGCTCGCTCAGGGTTTCACCGTCGCGCTTTTTTCGGATGATCTCCTGCGGAAAGATTGGGGGCTCGGCCATGATCACGCGCCGTGCGGCAGCCAGACGTTCTTGACCTCTGTCGCCTGTCGCAAGAACTCGCGACCTTCCGTCTGGGCCACGTCAAACCAGTCGCGGCGGCGCCCATAATTGACCCACGTTCGTTTTAGGTTGCCGACCGAGACCCGTTCGATCATGGCGCTGCCCTCCCCATCGCCGACATACCAGACCGAATCGACCTGGTCGTGCTCGGCAAGCACCTTGGCGAGCGTATCCCGTGTGCCGGTGACGATGTTCAACGCCCCGCCGGGCAAATCAGAGGTGTCGAGCACTTGATAGAAATCCGTCGCCGCCAGCGGATGGCGCTCCGACGGCACCGCGACGACCCGGTTACCCATGGCGAGCGCCGGCGCGGTGAGCGAGACAAACGCCAACAAGGGCGCTTCGTCCGGGCAGACGACAGCGATGATGCCGAGCGGCTCATGCATGGCAAGTGTGACGGCGCGCAGGGAGGGGCCGTGCAGCGCACCGTCGAACTTGTCCGCCCACCCGGCATAGGCACAGAGCCGGCGTACGCTCGCGGCAACCTCCCGCGCCGCGGCGCGGCGCGTGGCGCCGGTCATGGCCGCGATGCGGTCGCGAAATTCAGCGGCGCGCACCTCGAGGTTCTCGGCGATGTAATACAAGACCTGCGCCCGATTGTGTCCCGTTGCCCGGCGCCAGTCCTGCGCCTTGCGCGCGGCCTCGACCGCATCGCGAACATCCTTGCGATTGCCCTCGTACACCTCGCCGATGAGCGTGCCGTCGGGCGCGAGAACGGCTCGGCTGTAGCCGGAATCGGAGCGCACTTGTCGGCCGCCAAGATAGAGCTTGGCTGTCCGGTCAATGGCGCGTGGCGCGCCGGCCGGCGGCGGCACGGGGTCGGCCTGGCGGGTCGGCGCATCGTAGGGGGGCAATGTCGCCTGCCACACCGGACGGAGATATTCGTAAAGACCCTCACGCCCGCCCTCGCGGCCGAAGCCCGATTCGCGGTAGCCGCCAAAGCCGCACGCGGCGTCGAACAGGTTCGTGCTGTTGACCCACACGGTGCCGCATTTCAGCTTGCCCGCGACATCGAGGGCCAGGCTGAGGCTCTCGCTCCAAACGCTCGCGGCGAGGCCGTAACGGGAATTGTTGCCGAGCGCCACCGCTTCGGCGGGGGTGCGAAAACTCATCGCGACGAGCACCGGGCCGAAAATCTCCTCCTGCGCGATGGTGGCGGCGGGTGCGACCTCGGTGAACAAGGTCGGCGGATAGAAACAGCCCTGGTCCGGGCGCGTCCAGTCCGGTTGCCAGAGACTGGCGCCCTCGGCGAGGCCCTTCGCGACGAACTGTTCGATGCGCTGCAGCTGGACCGGCGCGACGATCGCGCCAATATCGATCGCCTTGTCGAGCGGATCGCCCACGCGCAGGCTTTTCATGCGCGCGCGTAGCTTGGCGATCATTGCCTCCGCGATGTTCTCTTGCACCAGGAGGCGCGAGCCCGCGCAACAGACTTGGCCTTGATTGAACCAGATCGCGTCGACCACGCCCTCGACGGCGCTATCGAGATCGGCATCGTCGAACACGATGAAGGGCGATTTGCCGCCGAGCTCCAACGAAAGCCGCTTTCCCGTACCGGCGCTCGCCTTGCGGATCGCCCGACCGACCTCGGTCGAACCCGTGAAGGCCAGCTTGTCGATATCGGGGTGCGCGACGATGTGTTCGCCGGTCGTACCGTCACCGGTCACGATATTGACCACGCCGGGGGGCAGCCCCGCTTCCTGGCAAAGCTCCGCGAAGAGCAGGGCGGTCAGGCTGGTGAACTCCGCCGGCTTGAGGACCACCGTATTGCCGGTCGCGAGCGCCGGCGCGACCTTCCACGCCAGCATGAGTAGTGGAAAGTTCCACGGGATAATTTGCCCGACCACGCCGATGGGCTCGTAGCCCGAAAACTCCCGGTCCAGGAGTTGCGCCCAGCCCGCATGGTGATAGAAGTGGCGTGCGACCAGCGGCAGGTCCATGTCGCGCGCCTCGCGGATGGGCTTGCCGCCGTCCAGGGTCTCCAGGATCGCGAGCATGCGGGAGTGCTTCTGCACCAGTCGGGCGAGGGCGTAAAGGTAGCGCGCCCGCCGGTGAGCGCCGAGCTTACGCCATGGCGCCTGGGCGGCCCGCGCCGCCGCGACCGCCATGTCCACGTCTGTTTGTTCGGCCTGTGCGATGCGCGCGAGGGGCAACCCCGTCGCCGGATTGCTACTCTCGAACCATTGGCCCTCGTGCGGCGCGCACCAGTCGCCGTCAATGAAGTGCTTGAAGGTGCGCCCGTGGCTGTCGAGCCAGCCTTCCGCGGCCGCGGCGCCCTCCGGCGCCGGACCATAGTCCATGGTCTGGAAGATTTGGGGGACGGTCACCATGGCCCGGCCTCACACCATCGGTTGATGGTAATCGGCGGCATAGCGGCCGCTCACCGCGTGCGCGAGTTGGCGCTCGATATCGCCCAGCAGACTCGAGGCGCCAATGCGAAAGAGCCCCGGCTCGAGCCACGGCCGCCCGAGCTCGTCTTTCATGAGGGCAAGATAGCCGAGCGCGGCCTTGGCGGTGCTAATGCCGCCGGCGGGCTTGAACCCGACCGTGTGGCCGGTGCGTTCACGATAGGCGCGGATGGCACGCACCATGACCAGACTTACGGGCATCGTGGCATTGACCGCTTCCTTGCCGGTGGAGGTCTTGATGAAATCGGCGCCGGCCATCATGCAAACGAGGCTCGCTCGCGCCACGTTGCCAAGCGTCGCAATGTCGCCGCTTGCGATGATGGTTTTGAGCCGCGCGTTGCCGCAGGCCTCGCGGAAGCCGCGTACCTCGTCATAAAGCGCCTGCCAGTTGCCCGTCAGCACATGGCCGCGATGAATCACGATGTCGATTTCCCGCGCCCCCGCGGCCACCGAGGCTTCGACCTCGCTCAAGCGCAGCGCGGCGGAGGAGAGAGCGGCGGGGAAGCCCGCCGACACGGCCGCAACTGGGATGTCCGTCCCGGCAAGTGCCTCGAGCGCCGCCTCGATCATCGCGTGATAGACGCAGACCGCTCCGACCGTAATGCCGAGCTCCGCCACGCCAAGCGCCTCGAGTATGTCGGCGCGCACCGGCTGCCGTGCCTTTGCGCAAAGCCGCCGCACGCGCCCCGGCGTGTCGTCGCCGGAGAGCGTGGTGAGATCGAGGCATGAAATCGCCTTCAGCAGCCAAGCCGTCTGCCACTCTTTCTTGATCGAGCGTCGGGTCGGCAACGTGCCGGCGCGGCGCTCGACGGCGCTGCGGTTGATGCGCACCTCATCCAACCAGGATGGCTCGAAAGCCATGCCCGGATTGCGCGCCGGCTCGTCGCGGGCCGAAATGGCCCAATGTTCGCTGGCCAAGGCTGGTCTGGTTTTCGCCATTCTCATTCTCTTCGACACCGCCTGATTCGCGGCCGCCTAGGATGACATATCTAGGATGACATATTAGCCGAGCCGACGTCGCGCGCGAGGTCCTCCAGGAACGCAATCAACAGCCGGCCAAGGTCGTTCGCCGTGGCGCCGCCGACTGCCAGCACTTGCTCGTGACTTAGTGCCTCGTCCCCCAATCCGGCCGCCATATTGGTGATCGCAGAGATCGCGGCGACCCGCATGCCGCAATGATTGGCGACAAGACACTCCGGCACGGTGGACATACCAACCGCGTCGGCGCCGAGCGTGCGGAAGGCGCGGATTTCCGCCGGCGTCTCGAAGTTGGGTCCGGTCACCGCGATGTAGACACCCTCGTTGAGCGTAATTCCGAGGCGCCCGGCGGCCGCGGCGAAGCGCGCGCGAAGCCCGGGGTCATAGGCGTTGGTCATATCCACGAAGCGCGGGCCAAAGCGTTCGTCATTGGGTCCGATCAATGGGTTGTCATCCAATAGATCGATGTGGTCGCGCAATAGCATCAGGCTCCCGGGCGCGAGGTTTGAATCGAGGCTGCCGGCGGCATTGGTTAGCAGCAGGGTCTCACAGCCCAACAGCCGCAGTGCCCGGATGGGCACCGCAATGGTCGCCGGCGCATGGCCCTCATACAGATGCGCGCGGCCCTGCAAGCACGCCACCGGCACACCACCGAGGGTGCCGACGACCAGGCGGCCGACATGGCCCGCAACGGTCGGCTGCGGGAATCCCGGCAGTTCGCTGTAGCTGATGGATACGGCGTGCCCAATGGTCGCCGCAAGTTCGCCCAAGCCGGTACCGAGGACGAGGCCGACACGTGGCCTGACGTCCGGCACGCGCGCCGTGATGGTTGCGGCGGCCTCTTGCGGATCCGCCACCACTCAGTCTTCCAGGTTTTCCGGGCTGAACGAATAAGGCAGCAGCTCATCCATGGTGACCGTCTTGCGCAGGCCGTCCGGACCACAGATGTGGATCGGCGCATCAGCCGCCGCGAACTCGCTGAGGCGCTGGCGGCAGCCGCCACAGGGGGTGCACAAGCGCTGGCCTCCGCCAAGCACGACGATCTCGACGATCCGCGTATCGCCGCCGCTCACCATTGCGCCGACGGCCGTTGCCTCGGCGCATTGACCCTGCGGGTACGCGGCGTTCTCGACGTTGCAGCCAACGTAGAGCCGGCCACTCGATGCCCGTATGCAGGCCCCGACGTGAAAACCGGAATAGGGCGCATGCGCCCGCTCGCGGGTCGCGCGCGCCAGTTCGATCATTTCGTTGAGGTTGCTCATCATTCCTTCACGTAGGGTATGCCGCTTGCCCGCGGCGGAACAGCCTTGCCGACGAAACCAGCGAGCAACAGCACCGTAAGAACATAGGGCAAAGCCTGGATGGCCTGCACGGGGATCACGCCGATGCCCGGAACGTCCACACCCTGCAGGCGCGCTTGAACGGCATCGGTGAAGGCGAACAAAAAACATGCGAGAAGCGTCGGCACCGGTCGCCACTTGCCGAAGATCAGTGCCGCAAGCGCGAGATAGCCCATGCCGGCCGTCATGTCGCGGATGAACAGTGTGTTTTGCGCGATTGACAAATAAGTGCCAGCGACACCACACAGAATGCCGCAGACAATCATCGCGCGATAGCGCATGCCACTCACCGAGATGCCCGCGGTGTCCACGGCCTCGGGGTTCTCGCCAACCGCACGCAAACGCAAGCCGAAGCGCGTCCTGTAAATGAACCAAGCGGTAAGCGGCACGAGACCCATGGCGAGATAGACGATCAGGTTGTGGCCGCTCACGATCTCGGAATAAATGTGACCCAAGAAGGGGATGTCGGAAAGGCGATCGGCAAAGGGCAGGTGAAACGGCTTGAAGCGCCCGGCATCGGTGATCATCGGTGTCTGCCCGCCTTGTCCGAACCAAGCCAGCGCCAGGACCGGTCCGAGCCCGGCCACGGTGATGTTGAGCGCCATGCCCGAGACCACCTGGTTGCCGTTATGGGTGACACAGGCGAAGGCGTGCACCATTGCGATCGCCACCGACACCGCAATGCCGGCGAGGAGGCCGAGCCACGGCGAGCCGGTCACGTAGGCGGCCGCCGCCGCGGCAAAGGCAGCGCCAAGCATCTTGCCTTCGAGCCCGATGTCGACGACGCCAGAACGCTCGGCAAACATACCGGCAAAGGCCGCGAGCACCAGCGGCGTGGAGACGCGCAGCATGGCGTCGATCACCAGCACGAATAATGTGATGAACTCTCCCATCGTTATGCCGCTGCCCCGAGCTTCGCCCGCCGCATGAAGAGCGCCTCGATGCGGGGCCGAAACATATGCTCAAGGGCGCCGGAGAACAGAATCACGAGGCCTTGGATAACAACCACCATGTCGCGGGTTACCTTGGGCATGTCGAACGCGAGTTCCGAGCCGCCTTGATAAAGGGCGCCAAATAATAGTGCGGCCAGAAAAATGCCCACCGGATGGTTGCGCCCCATCAGCGCCACCGCAATTCCGACGAAGCCGTAGCCGGCAGTAAAGTCGAGCAGCAGGCGGTGGTGAATTCCCAAGATTTCGTTGATCCCGATAAGCCCGGCGAGCGCACCGGAAATGGCCATGGCGAGCATGATATTGCGGGATGGCGAGATGCCGCCGTAGACGGCGGCCCGCTGGTTCAGGCCGACGGCACGGATCTCATACCCCCAACGCGTGCGCCAGACGAAGAACCAAAACAACACGGAGCACAAAACCGCCAGCAATACGGAAAGGTTCAGCGACGAACGCCCGACATTGACGCCGAGCGCCGTGAAAATGTCGTGGACGAAGGGCATCCATGCGTTCGGCTCGAACGCCCTGCTCTCGGCCGCCTGTTGGCCGCGCTTGATGAAAATCTCGACGATCAAATACGTCATGAGCGCGGCGGCAATGAAGTTGAACATGATCGTTGTGATGACGATGTGGCTGCCGCGTTTGGCCTGGAGCCAACCGGGGATGAAGGCCCAGGCCGCGCCGAACAGTGCCGAGGCAAAGATCGCCAGAACGATGACGATCGGCGCGGGCCAGTGACCGAGCGCGAGGCCGACGAGCCCGGCGCCCAGCCCGCCAAGGTAGGCCTGGCCCTCGCCACCGATGTTGAACAGCCCACAGTGAAAGGCGATGGCGACGGCGAGGCCCGTAAAGATGAAGTTGGTGGTGTAATACAGCGTGTAGCCTATGGCCTCCGGATAGCCGAACGCGCCATAGACCAGCAATTCCATCGCCTCGAAGGGATTTTCACCGATCAGCGCGATGATCAGTCCGGAGATGACGAACGCGATGGCCAAATTGATCAGCGGCACGAGACCGTGGCTCACCCAGCGCGGCGCCTGGATCGGCGCGCCAAGCGCACTCATGGCTGCGCCGTCTCTAACGTCACGCTTTGTTCGCCCGCCATCATCAGACCGAGTGCTTGCTCGGTCGCTTCCTCTTGCTGCAATTCACCGACGATTTCGCCATTGAACATCACCAGGATGCGGTCGGACAGAGACATGATCTCGTCGAGCTCCACCGAGACCAGCAGGATGGCGGTGCCGGCGTCGCGCATGGCGATGAGGCGCTTGTGAATGAACTCGATGGCGCCGATGTCGACACCACGGGTGGGCTGACCGACCAAGAGGACGTCGGGGTGGCGGTCCAGTTCGCGCCCGAGCACAATTTTCTGCTGGTTGCCGCCGGAAAAGGACGCCGTGCGCAGGCGCGGCGCCACCGGGCGCACGTCGTACTCCTCCATTTGCCGGCGCACATCCGCCACCACGGCGTGGTGACGCAAGAATATTGGGCCGTTGTAGCGCTCGTCGCGGTGATACCCCAGGATGCCGCTTTCGCTGGCCTCGAAGGCGGTGATCAGGCCCATGCGCTGGCGGTCCTCCGGAACATGGCCCAGGCCCATACCCCGCACGTCTCTTGCGACGCCGGCGCGGCCGCTGCCCTCGACCGCGTGGCCCTTCAGGGCCACGCGCCCCGACCGCGTCGGCCGAAGGCCGGCCAAGGCCTCAAGCAATTCCGACTGGCCGTTTCCCGCCACGCCGGCAATTCCGACGATCTCGCCAGCGCGGACCGTGAAGCTGACGTCCTTGACACGGGCCACGCCATTGCTGTCGTCGACATTCAACCCCTCGACCTCGAGAAGCGACGCGCCCGGCGTGGCCTTGGTTTTTTCGACGCGCAGCAATACGGTTCGTCCGACCATCTGGGCGGCGAGCTCCTCGCGCGTCGTCTCGGCCGTTTCGAGGTTCGCTACGACTTTGCCCTGGCGCATGACCGTAACGCGATCGGTAAGGGCCATGATCTCACGCAGCTTGTGGGTAATGAGAATGATCGTTTTGCCTTGCTCGCGCAGCGCGCGCAGGATGCGAAATAGATGAGCGACCTCTTGCGGCGTCAGCACGCCGGTGGGCTCGTCGAGAATTAGCGTTTCGGCGCCGCGATACAGCGCCTTTAGAATCTCGACCCGCTGCTGGATACCGACCGGCAAATCGCCGACAATGGCGTCGGCATCGATCTCAAGGTTGTAGTCCCGCTCGAGGCGCTCGAGCTCGGTAAGGGCGTCGGTCAGGCTCGATCGCAGCATCATGCCGCTTTCCACGCCGAGCACCACGTTTTCCAGGACCGTAAAGGTATCGACCAGCATGAAATGCTGATGGACCATGCCGATGCCGCGCGCAATCGCGTGTTGTGGGCCGCGAATCGCGGCCGCTGCGCCATTGATGAAGATCTCGCCGCGGTCGGCCTGATAATAGCCGTAGACGATGCTCATCAGGGTCGATTTGCCGGCGCCGTTCTCGCCGACGATGCCGTGGATCGTGCCCCGCTCGACCCGGAACGCTACGTTGTTGTTGGCATGGACAGTGCCGAACCACTTCTCGATGTTGCGGAGTTCGAGCGCCGGCGGCGCCCCGCCGGGGTCGCCCTGGCTTTCATCGGTTGGCGCCATCGCGACCCCGGCCTTCTTCCGTCGGCCGGCCACCTCGCCACCTTTTGAGGGCGGGCGTGGAATCGCGCCTTATTAGTTTTGTTCCATGTAATCGGTCACTTGAATCTTGCCACTGATTATGTCGGC
>JAUVWK010000178.1 GCA_030604165.1 Alphaproteobacteria bacterium
CGCGCGTTGGTCGGGGCGCCCGCTCAGGCGAACTTTTTGACGAAGTCGCCGAGCATGGCCTCGAGCTTCTGTTCCACGTCCTCGGTCAGCTCCTGCTGGCTGCGGATCGCGTCCAGGATGCCGCCGTGATTGGCGCGAATCTCGCTCAGATATTCCTGTTCGAAGCGCACAACATCCCCGACATCGATGGTGTCGAGGTGCCCGCGCACGCCGGCGAAAACAGCGACCACCTGCTCCTCCACCGGAAGCGGCGAGTATTGATCCTGCTTCAACAGCTCGGTCAGGCGCGCGCCCCGATTGAGCAGGCGCTGGGTCGCGGCATCCAGATCGGAGCCGAACTGGGCGAACGCCGCCATCTCGCGGTATTGGGCGAGTTCCAGCTTGATGCGCCCGGCGATCTGTTTCATGGCCTTGATTTGGGCGGCCGAGCCCACCCGGCTGACCGAGAGGCCGACATTGATGGCCGGGCGGATGCCTTGGTAGAAGAGCTCGGTTTCCAGGAAGATTTGACCGTCGGTGATGGAGATTACGTTGGTCGGGATGTAGGCGGCGACGTCGCCGGCCTGGGTCTCGATGATGGGCAGGGCGGTGAGCGAGCCGGAGCCGTTCTCGTCGTTCATCTTGGCGGCTCGCTCTAACAATCGCGAGTGCAAATAGAACACGTCGCCCGGATAGGCCTCGCGTCCCGGCGGGCGGCGCAACAGCAGCGACATCTGACGGTACGAGACGGCGTGCTTGGAGAGATCGTCGTAGATGATCACCGCATGCATGCCGTTGTCGCGGAAATATTCGCCCATCGTGCAGCCGGCATAGGGCGCCAGAAACAAAAGCGGCGCCGGTTCGGAGGCCGTCGCCGAGACCACGATGGTGTATTCCATGGCCCCGTAATCCTGCAGCGTCTTGACGATCTGCGCCACCGTGGAGCGTTTCTGGCCGATGGCGACATAAATGCAATAAAGCTTCTTGGCTTCGTCGCCGCTTTCGTTGATCGCCTTCTGATTGATGATCGTGTCCAAGGCGACGGCGGTCTTGCCCGTCTGACGGTCGCCAATGATCAGCTCGCGTTGGCCGCGTCCGATCGGCACCAAGCTGTCGAGCGCCTTGAGGCCCGTTTGCACCGGCTCGTGCACCGAGTGGCGCGGGATGATGCCGGGCGCCTTGACGTCCAGGCGCTGGCGCGAGCTGGCGTTGATCGGGCCCTTGCCGTCGATCGGGTTGCCCAGCGGGTCCACGACGCGGCCGAGCAACCCCTTGCCGACCGGTACCTCGACGATGGCGCCGGTCCGCTTGACGACGTCGCCCTCTTTGATGTCCCGGTCTTCGCCGAAGATTACGACGCCGACGTTGTCGACCTCGAGGTTCAGCGCCATCCCCTTGATGCCGCCCGGAAACTCCACCATCTCGCCGGCCTGGACATTGTCCAAGCCATAGACCCGCGCCACGCCGTCGCCGACCGAGAGCACTTGCCCCACTTCGGCGACATCCGCCTCGGCGCCGAAATTGGCGATTTGCTCTTTCAGGATTGCTGAGACTTCGGCGGCGCCAATGTCCATTGTTTAGGCCCCTTTCATCGCGAGCTCGAGATTTTGCAACTTGGTGCGGATGGAGTTGTCGAACATGCGCGAGCCGATCTTGACCACGAGCCCGCCGATGATCGCCGGATCGACCTTGCTGTCGATCGCCACGTCGCGGCCGGCGACGGCTCTTAGCGCTTCTTTCACCGCGTTCAAATGCTCCGGCCTGAGTGCCGTGGCCGAAGTCACTTCCGCCGAGACCTCGCCGCGATGCTCGGCCAGCTTGACGCGGAACGCCTCGAGCGTGCTGTCGAGCAGGAAGAGCCGGCGGTTCTGCGCCATCAAGCCGATGAAACTGCGTACCAATTCGCTCGTGCCGGCGCGTTGCAGGACCGCCGCCATCGCTTTGCCCTGATCGGCGCGCGACAGCAGCGGGCTGCGCACCAGCCGCACCAGATCGGCACTTTCATTGAGCAAGATTTCCAGGCCGGAGAGGTCGTTGGCGACCGCATCCAGCTGACCCCGCTCCAAGGCCAATTCGAACAATGCCGTGGCGTAGCGTTTCGCTAGCTCAGACAGCCCTGTTGACTGCGCTGCCACCGAACTTCGTCTCCCCCGAGTTCGACGCGACACAGCGACGCGCGGAACAGTTCGGAAATCGCACACAAAAAATCGCCTCGGACGGCCGTTTCCGCCCGAAGCCAGCACTTAGGTAACACACTCGTTGGGCCCGCGCAACCGACTCAAGGCGAAGCGAAACATCTCATGATCTCAAGGAGTTCAGCTCATAAAAAGCGATACGGATCGACATCCGTTTGAAGCCGCACGCCGCCGGGCAAGCGCAGCTGATCGCGCCAATGCCTGAGCCAGGGTTGCAGGCGCACGGCGCGCGGCGCCTTGATCAGCAGGCGATAGCGATAGCGGCCCCTGAGCAAGGCCAGCGGCGCCGGCGCGGGCCCGTACACGGCGATGCCGCTATCTCGGCCCGCCCCGGCCAGGGCAACGCGCGCCAGCGCCCGCGCGGCCCGCGCCACCGCGGCCTCGTCGCGGCCCGAGAGGATAAAGGCCGCGAGCCGCCCGAACGGCGGCTGCCCGTGCGCCTTCCGCGCGCTCGCTTCGCGCTCGAGAAACGCCTCGCGGTCGCCCGAAACCAGCGCTTGCATGACCGCATCCTCGGGCGCGTAGGTCTGCAACAACACGCGCCCCGGCCGCTTCTCCCGCCCGGCCCGTCCGGCCACCTGATGCAAGAGCTGGTAGGTGCGTTCGGCGGCGCGCAGGTCGCCGCCCGCGAGGCCGAGATCGGCGTCGACCACGCCGACCAGCGTCAACATGGGAAAATGATGTCCCTTGGCGATGATCTGGGTGCCGATCAACAGGTCGACCTGGTGCGCGGCGACTTGCGCGATCAGCGCCGCCGCGTCGCGCGGGCCGGCGATCGTGTCGCTGGTGAGGATGGCGTAGCGCGCCTCCGGAAACAGCGTCTGCACTTCTTCCGCCAGACGCTCGACCCCCGGCCCGCAGGCGGTCAGCTTGCCCGGGACTTGGCAGGCCGGGCACTGCTCCGGCAAGAGCTGGTCGTAGCCGCAATGATGGCAGGCGAGGCGCCCGGCGAAGCGGTGCTCCACCAACCAGGCCGTGCAGTTGGGGCATTGCAGGCGGTGGCCGCAGGCTTGGCAGAGCGTGAGCGGGGCGTAGCCGCGGCGATTGAGAAACAGCACGCTCTGCGCGCCGTCCGCCAGCGTCTCGCCAAGCGCGTGGCGCAGCGGCGGCGAGAGCCAGCCGCCACGCGGCGGCGGTGTTTCGCGCATGTCCACGGCCTCGATGGCGGGCAGTTGCGCGCCGCCATGACGGGTGGGCAGGCGCAAGGTCCGGTAGCGTCCGGTCTTGGCGTTGACCACCGTTTCCAGCGAGGGCGTGGCCGAAGCCAGGACCACCGGGCAAGCCTCGATCCGCCCGCGCACCACCGCCATGTCGCGGGCCTGATAGATGACGCCCTCTTCTTGCTTGTAGGCGGGCTCGTGCTCTTCGTCGACGACGATCAGGCCGAGCTCGGCGAAGGGCAGGAACAGCGCGGAGCGCGCGCCCACCACCACGCGCGCCTTGCCGGTAGCGACCCCGCGCCAGGTCTCGCGCCGCGCGCGTTGGCCGAGGTCCGAGTGCCATTCCGCCGGATCGACGCCGAAGCGGGCGCGAAACCGCCCTAGCCATTGCGCGCCGAGCGCGATCTCCGGCAGCAGCACGAGGACCTGGCGCCCGGCCGCCAGCGCCGCGGCCACCGCCTCGAAATAGACTTCTGTTTTGCCGGCCCCGGTGACGCCGTCGAGCAGGGTGACAGCGAACGCGTCCGCTGCGACAGCGGCCCGCAGCGCCGTGGCGGCGGCGCTTTGGGCGGGCATCAGCGTGGGGCCGGCCAGCGCCGCGTCCGGCGCCTGAAAGGCGCGCTCGCCGGGCAGCGTGAGGATCTGCAACGCCCCGGCCTCGGCGAGCGTCCGCACCACGGCGCTGCTGACCACCGCCTCGCGCGCGATATCCACGGCCGGGCGCGGCAAGCCGTCGGCAAGCAGGGCGAGCACCCGCGCGCGCGCCTTGGTCAGGCGCGTCGGCGCCTTGGCGCCGAGCCGATAGGCGGTTCGCCCGGCCGGCGGGTCGAGCGCCGCCGGCACGCTCATGGCCATACGCAACACCGCGCCGCGCGGCGCCAGCGTATAGTCGGCCAACCATTCGATGAAGCGGCGCACCGCCGCCGGCATCAGCGGCGTATCGCGCACCGCCACGACGTCTTTGAGGCGGGCCGGTTCGACCCCGCCTTGGGCGCCGCCCCAGACCACGCCGGTCAGCTCGCGCCCGCCCAGGGGCACCGTGACGAACGCGCCGGGGGGGGCGGCGAGATCGGCCGGCAGGCGATAGTCGTAGGGATCCGACAGCGGCAGCGGCAACAAGACCGCGACCTGCGCGGGCGGCCCAGAGACGGCGTCCGGATCGTGCCCGGGCGCGGTCCCGCGAGTAGCGTCGGCGGGTGCCATCGGCTACACTGTGCCAACGACCGCCGCCGGCCTCAAGCGACGCATCCAGGCGCGCCGCCGACCGCGGCTCCCCGGTGCTTCAATCCTCGCTCCGACAACCACGATGAGACGGAACAGCAGCCGATGAAGTTCTTCGTCGATACCGCCGACATTGGCGAAATCCGGGAGCTTGCGGCGACCGGCTTGCTTGACGGCGTGACCACCAACCCCTCCCTGATCGCCAAGGCGGGCGGCGATTTCTTCGAGGTGATCGCTAATATCTGTGACGTGGTTCCGGGCCCCGTGAGCGCCGAGGTGACCGCCACCGAGGTCGACTCGATGATCGAGGAGGGCCGCAAGCTGGCCGAAATCCGGCCCAATGTCGCGGTCAAGGTGCCGCTCACCTGGGACGGGCTGAAGGCCTGCCGGGCGCTCAGCCAGGGCGGCACGCTGGTCAATGTCACGCTTTGCTTTTCAGCCGCGCAGGCGCTGCTGGCGGCCAAGGCCGGGGCCGCGTTCATTTCGCCCTTCGTCGGCCGGCTGGACGATATCGGCCAGGACGGCATGGCGCTGATCGAAGAGATCGGCACCATTTACGGCAATTATCCCGACAGCCTGCAAACCGAGATTCTGGTGGCCTCGATCCGCCATCCCATTCACGTCATCGAGGCGGCGAAGCTCGGCGCCGACGTCGCGACCGTGCCGCCGGCCGTGCTGCGCAAGCTGGTTTCGCATCCGCTCACCGACAAGGGCCTCGCCGCCTTCCTCGCGGACTGGCAGAAGACGGGGCAGTCGATCCTGTCGCGCTGAGGCCGGCCCGCCGGGGCACCCTATGCCGGGGCACCCTATGCCGGGGCACCCTATGACAGCCGTTCCAAACGTTGCAGAGGCCGAATTGGCGCCGACCGTCCGCATCGCCGGCGTCGATTTCGTGGCGCGGGCGGAGCTGGCGGAGGCGATCGTCTCCTGGCACGCCTGGCTCGCGCACGAGCGGCGCGCCTCGGCGCACACCGTCGCCGCCTATCTGCGCGACCTGGCCGCGTTTCTGGCCTTTCTGACCGCTCATTTGGGCGCCCCGCCCGGGCTCGACGAGTTGGCCGAATTGCGGCCCGCGGACTTTCGCGCCTATCTGGCGCGGCGCGCGGCGGAGGAGCGGGCCAAAACCTCGACGGCGCGGGCGCTCTCCGTCTTGCGCAGCTTTTTCCGTCACCTGGAGCGCACCGGTGTGCTCTCCAACAGCGCGCTCTCGGCGGTGCGCGGCCCCCGGTTGCCGCGCGCGGCGCCGCGCCCGCTGGCCCCGGCCGAGGCGCGCGCCGTGATGCGGCTCGCGGGCAAAACCGCGGCCGGCGAGCGCGCTCCGTCATGAGTCGCCAAGCGCGACGCCGCGGTGCTGCTACTGCTCTACGGTTGCGGCCTGCGCATCGGCGAGGCGTTGGGCCTGGCGCGGCGCGAGGCGCCGCCGGCGGGCGCGGCGCCGGGTGAACCCGGCGTGCTGACGATCACCGGCAAGGGCGGCAAGGAGCGTACCGTGCCGGTCCTGCCCGTGGTGACGCGGGCCATCGCGGATTATGTGGCGGCCTGCCCCCAC
>JAUVWK010000236.1 GCA_030604165.1 Alphaproteobacteria bacterium
CCGCCCCACTCGCCGACATTGACCGTGGCCCCGCCCGCGTCGAACGGCTGGCCGTCCCAATGAACGTCCTGCGACCAGGCGTGGTTGATGTTGAACAGGCCGAACTTGGTGGACGCGGCAACGGCGCCGGCCGCGACCGTCCCCTTCAGCACGTCGCGCCGGCTTACCGGTGCGCGGCTCTTCTTGGTCCCTTTGTCCTTTCTCATAACCTAGCCTCCTTTTTTCATCCTTTGTGGTTGCAACGACCTTAAGAGAACTTGATGCCGGCGAAGCGCCGGATATTGATCAGCCGCGAGGTGATCAGCACCGAGATCACCACGAGCGCGATGGCGAAGATGCCGGCGGCGGCTGCGGTCGGCTCGAAGGTGTAGCGCAGCGAGATGTAGAGCGCGATCGGCAGCGGCGTGTAGTTCGGCGTGCTCAGAAACAGCGAGACGTCGAACTGCCCGAACGAGACGATGAAGGCGAAAATGGCGCCGGCCGCCACGCCGGGCCCGATATTGGGCAGTGTGACCTTGCGGAACGCCTTCCACGGCCCGGCGCCGAGGCTGCGCGCCGCCTCCTCGAGCGTGACGTCGAAGTTGAACAGCGCGGCCGAGACCGTGCCGATCACATAGGGACAGGTGACCAGCACGTGGCCGATGATGAGCCCCGGCATGGTGCGCGCGAGGCCCCAGCCGCTCGAGATGTAAAACACATAGAGCGCGAGGCCGAGCACGATGCCCGGCAGGATCAGCGGCGAGAGAAAATAAGCGCGCAAGAGATTGCGGCCCGGGAAGGCGACGCGGGTCAGGAGGATCGCCGCCATGGTGCCGATCACCGTCGAGATCACCATGGTGACGACGGCGAGCCACAGGCTGAACACATAGGCGTCGAGGAAGGCGCTGGATTCGAAGAACGCGAAGATCCAGCGCAAGCTCAGCCCCTCGGGCGGGAAGGTCAGGTGGTCGCCCGAATTGAGCCCGGCGAGCACGACGATCACCACCGGCAGCAGGAGCACGACAAAGGCGATCCAGGCGCCGACCTTGAAGGGCCAGCCGATGCGCTCCTCCTCTCTGTCCGGCTCGGCCTCCGGGTCGCGCCGGCGACGGAAGAGGGAGAAGGAGCGGCGTTCCATGGTTTCGGCCATGGCTTAGGCCCTGCCGCCCGCGGTGCGTGCCGCGAAGCGTTGATAGACGTAGACCGCGATCATGGAGGTGAAGAAGAGCACGACCGCGATGGTCGCGCCGAACTGCCATTTTCCCATCTCGGCGATCTGCTGATAGATGTGGATCGGCATGACCAGCACTTTCCAGCCGCCCATCAGCGCGGGCACCACATAGGACGAGATCGAAATGGCGAAGACCAAGAGCGTGCCGGCCAGGATTCCGGGCATGCTGAGCGGAAAGGTGATGCGCCAAAAGGTGGTCCAGCGAGTGGCGCCCAGGCTGCGCGCCGCCTCTACGAGCGAGGGATGGATGCCGCGTATGATGCCGATCAGCGAGAGCACCATGAACGGCAGGGTGAACTGCACCAGCCCGACGACGACGCCGAAAAAGTTGTACATCAGCGGCAGCGGCCGATCCTTGACCAAGCCGACCGAGCGCAAGACGCCGTTGATCAGGCCGTTGTCGCCCATCAGCACCATCAGGCCGAACAGCCGGATCACCATGTCGAGCTGCATCGCGGAGAGCACCAGGATCATGTAGAAGGTGTTGCGGCCCGGGTGATTAGTCTTGGCGATGAAATAGGCGAGCGGATAACCCAGCGCGAGCGTACACACCGAAACCAGCGCGGCGAGCCCGATCGAGCGCAGCGCCGCCTGGTAATAAAGCGAGCGGCTGAAGAAGCGAATGTAGTTCTTCAGCGTGAAGTCCCACTGCACGTCGACAATGCCCGCGACCGGTTTGTCGAGCGAGATTAGGAACAGCGAGACGACGGGAACGATAAAGAAAATCAGAAAAAAGACGAACGCCGGCAGCACCAACCACCAGACGCGGTTGCCGCCGAGGAATTCCCTCAGGTCGCTCCCCCAGCTCCTGACGTATGCCTGTTCAGCGACGACGGACACGACAGCCTATCTCCCGTCTAACCTGTGACCGTTATCTTGGCATATCTTGCCAAACTCCGTGCCGCGCCCGGCCGCCTCAAGCGAGCTCTTCCAGCGGCTTGAACTCATCGTCGAGCCGGAAGGCCTGCGGCCCAAACACGGCAAGCGCCTCAGGCGTTCGCATCACGGGCGCGGCAGCGACGCCGATCACCTTGATGCGATTGCCGTATTTTAGATTTTCCGTGGTGATCGGCTCAGCCGTCTCCCGATCCAGCGCGCAGATCAGATCGGGCACCGTCGCCACCATGCGGCCATCGTGCTTGGCCACCAGATATTCGTTCTGGAAAGTGACCTCGAGCGTGCCGGAGCTGCCTTCGATGCCCTCGAGCTGCACGCGGCCGACCGTGAAGCCGCGTTTCGTCTCGCGCAACACGTCGGTGACCTTGCCCTCGAACAAAAGCGTGCTGTAGCGCGGCTCCCGTGCCTTGCCGAAATAATCGAGCAGCGCCTGGCACGGATCGACATGGCGCTCGCGCGCCTCGCGCACGGTGCGGCCGATATCGAGCGCCAGCGTCAGCGTGTGGCGCACGGCGGTGTCCTTGATCTGCCGCCCGGTCATGGGATAGGCCGCAGTCTGGCAGATGCCGCCCATGCGCACGCAAACGGCGCGCGCCAGCCACTCGGCGGTCTGCGCGTCCCGCGCCTCAAAAACCACGGTGTTGTTGTAGTCGTCCACGGTCACCACCGGGCAGATGTTCACGCCATAGACGTTGAAGGTGACCATCTGCAGCTCGGGAAACGCCCGGCCCATGCCGTCGGCGTCGATCACCGGCAAGCCGGTCAACGCGCCCACGATCAAGGGCAGCGTGGCGTTGACCCCGCCGGCCTCGCACAGCAGCACCGCGTCAAAGGTCCGGCCCAAGATTTCCTCGGCCTTGCGCAAGGCGGTAATCGTCGCCTCGCCATTGGGAATTTTTTCGACGAAGACAGTGGGCGCGCCCATCGAGAAGACGGTCACGGCGAAGATGTCGTCGGCGATGTCGTCGGGGTCGAGGATGGTGATCTCGGCGCCCTTGCGCAGCTCCTGGTCGAGCATCAGGCGGCCGACATAGGGATCGCCGCCGCCGCCGGTGCCCAAAATGGCGGCGCCGCGGATGAAATCGCGCAGATTGCCGCGGTCGATGTTCATGGCCCGGCCTCCCCGCCATCTATCGCCAGGTCGGCCATGGCCCGATCGGCAATCGACAGGTCGCCGATGGCCTTGACACGCAGCCGCACGGCGCCGGCCGGCATGTAGGTCAGCGGCAATTCCTCGATCTCGATGATCTGCACGCTGTCCGGCAGCGCCCCCGCCTGCACCGCGCGGTCGGTGGCCTCGCCCTTGGCCTGGGCCAGGGAGGCGTCGCGGCCGTCCGTTTCGTAGGAGAAAATTCGATCGATCTCGCCGCCCACCTGGGCCATGCCGGCGCCGATGGCATTCGCCACCGATGAGCGCTCCGGCACCTGCACCTCGGAGGCGCCGTGCAGCGGGCGCGTGATCAGCACGCTGCCGCCGCCCACCAGAACGACCGGCGCATCCTCGACGCTCGTCTTGACGCGATCGATGGCCTCCTCGACGAGCCGGTGGACCTCGTCCATGCCGCGCTCGACGAGCGTGGCGCCGAGATGCGCCACCCGGCTCTTGTCGCCGATATCGGCCGCGCCCGCGGCAACGGCGATGTCGGTCGCGGTCAGCGTATCGCCGCCGAACACGAGCGCCTTTTCGGTCAGCTCGAAGCCGACCGATTCCGGGCCCACCGTGAGGGGCGCGTCGTCGCGAACCAAACTGCCGCCGCCGAGCCCGATCGAGAGAATGTCGGGCATGCGAAAATTTGTGCGCACCCCGCCGATGTCGACCGAGACCGCGGATTCTCTTGGAAAGCCGTGGACCAGCACGCCCACATCGGTGGTGGTGCCGCCGACATCGACGACGATCGCCTCGCCGCAGCCCGAAAGAAACGCCGCGCCGCGCATGCTGTTGGTCGGGCCCGAGGCAAAGGTCAGCACGGGATAGCGCTCGACATAGTCCGCGCTCATCAGCGTGCCGTCGTTTTGGCTGATGAAGAACGGCGCGTCGATGCGCAATTCCTTGAGCGCCTCGCGGAACGAGCCGACCACGAGTTTGGACAGCGCCACCAGCGAGGCGTTCATGATCGTCGCGTTCTCGCGCTCGATCAGCCCGACCCGGCCGATGTCGCTGGAGAGGGTCACATCGACGTCGGCGAGCTCGTTGCGCACGATCTCGGCCGCGCGCTCCTCCATGGCGCGGTTGATCGGCGAGAACACGCACGAGATGGCGACCGAGCGCAGGCCCTTGCGTTTGATATCGCGCGCCGCCTCGAGCACCTCGTTCTCGCCGAGCGGTGCGATTTCGCGACCGTCAAACTCATAGCCGCCAGGCACCAGATAGACGTGGCTACCGACCGCGCTCGCCAGCCGGTCGGGAAAATCGAGCAGCGGCTGCACGCTGGTGGTGGCCGGAAGAGCGGCGCGAATCACCCCCACTTCCACCAACCGCTTACCTTCGACGAAGGCGTTGGTAAATTGGGTCGTGCCGATCATCACGCTCTCGATCTCGCCGGCCATGGCGCCGGAGTCTTCGAGCACGGTGCGGATCGCCCGCACGATCCCCGTGCCGACATCCGCCGTCGTCGGCGATTTGAACGAGGCCAGCACGCGCTTGCCGTCCATCAACACCGCGTCCGTGTTGGTGCCACCGACGTCAACGCCTATGCGCATCCTTCATCCTCTCCCAGCGGGGCCGGCCATTCGACAAGGATAACCGGACACCATGGCTCGCCAATCCCGGCAACGGATAGGTCGGAAAGATTATGGGATAGGGTCCGGCCGACCCCGGACGCCATTATCGGCACCATTCCGGATCGTTTTCAGTCGTTATTATATATTTTGTTTCAAATAGTTAAAAGTCGTTGTTCATCTCGATTCATAGGCGAGCG
>JAUVWK010000133.1 GCA_030604165.1 Alphaproteobacteria bacterium
GCGCCAAGTGGGCCTGTGGCTCGCCGCCCACGGCATCGAGCATCATATTTTGCGCTGGATCGGGCCGAAACCCGTCGGCGGCGTGCAGGCCGCGGCGCGCGCGGCGCGCTACGGCTTGATGGCGGCCTGGTGCCGTCGCGCCGGTGTATTGCATCTCCTCTGCGCGCAACAGGCGGAAGACCAAGCCGAGACGTTGCTTTACCGCTTGGCGCGGGGCAGTGCGCTGGACGGCCTCGCGGCCATGCCGCTGGTGCGGGAACTGGCGGGCCCACCAGCGCCCGGGGTGCGGCTGATCCGCCCGCTACTCGGCATCCCGCGGGCGCGGCTCGTCGCCGGCCTGCAACGAAGCGGCCAACCCTGGATCGAGGATCCGTCGAATCGCGAGCCGGCCTTCGCCCGGACCCACCTTGGCGTAGCGCGCGCGGCGCTGGGCGGGCTCGGGCTCAGCACCGAGCGCTTGGTCCGCTCCGCGGCGCGCGTGGGTCGGGACCGGGCGGCCCTCGAGACCGCCTGCGCCGCCTTGATCGCGCGCTCGGTTCGCCCCGACCCGGCCGGCTACGCCATGGTGGCGCCCGGGCTTTGGTCGGCGGCGCCGGCGGCGCTCTCGTTGCGGCTGTTGGCGCGGCTCCTGACCACCGTCGGCGGGCGCTCGTACGCGCCCCGCCTTGGTTCCCTCGAACGACTGCACGGCGAGCTGTGCGCGGGTCCCCTGGCGCAGGCTCGCACGCTGGGCGGTTGTCGCTTGGTGCCGCGGCGCGACGGCCTGCTGATTTGCCGTGAGCCCGCGGCCGCGCGCCAGACCTTGGCGCTGGCCCCGGGGGCGCGGGCGTTTTGGGATGGGCGATTTGTCGTCTTCCGACGCCAGGCGCCCGCTCGCCGCCGCACCGGGGCGGCGCCACGCGGCCCTCTCAGCGTGCGCCGCTTGGGCGCGCGGGGGCTGGCCGAGCTCCGCGCGATGGCGGGGGCCAGCGGCCAAGACGTTGAGATCGAACGGGTTCCGGCGCCGGCTCGCGCGGCGCTGCCAGCGTTTTTCGACCTTGACGGGGTCTATGCGGTGCCCCACCTAAGGTTCAAGCGGGTGGGTGAGAGCGACTTGGCGACCGGGGAAGATACGGGGGCCGAATTTCGCCCTGCCAATCCGCTGACGTCGAGCGGTTTCGCGGCGTCTTGGATGGGACCAAAGACTCGCTGAAGCGAGGGAATTTGGTGTATATTAAGGCTCTCAGGGTCAGGGTGATTGGCGTCTCGGGCGCCGCCGTGCTTGGCGCGGCGGGGTCGGAGATGTTTGTGGTCGGCTGAAGACGAACGAAGGGCCACGGCGACACCGGGAGCCCGTCCGCCGGGCACGATCGGCGGTACGATCAGGAGTATGAGGAATAACCGTTGGGCAATTTCGGAAAAAACCTCGCGCTCTGGATAATCATCGGCCTGTTGCTGGTGGCCCTGTTCAATTTGTTCCAGGGCTCGTCGGGGCAGAGCAGTAGCACGACCCTGGCCTATTCGGATTTCGTCGCGGAGGTCGAGGCGAAGCAAGTCGCCGACGTCACGATCCAGGGCAATTCGGTTTCGGGTCACTACACCGACAGCCGCCCGTTCAACACCTACGCGCCTGACGACGCCGGGCTGGTGGACCTTTTGCGCACCAACAGAGTGCAGTTCAGCGCCGCGCCCAACGACGAGGGCTTGCCCCCGTTCCTCAGTCTTCTCCTTTCGTGGTTCCCCATGCTGTTGCTGATCGGCGTGTGGATCTTTTTCATGCGCCAAATGCAATCGGGTGGCGGCAAGGCCATGGGCTTCGGCAAGTCCCGCGCCCGGCTTCTCACCGAGCGTCACGGCCGCGTCACCTTTGACGACGTGGCGGGCATCGACGAGGCCAAGCAGGAGCTCGAGGAGATCGTCGAGTTTCTGCGCGATCCGCAGAAATTCCAGCGACTCGGCGGCAAGATCCCGAAAGGCGTGTTGTTGGTGGGCCCGCCCGGCACCGGCAAGACCCTGTTGGCGCGCGCCATCGCCGGCGAGGCCAACGTGCCGTTCTTCACCATTTCCGGCTCCGATTTCGTCGAGATGTTCGTCGGCGTTGGCGCCAGCCGTGTCCGCGACATGTTCGAGCAGGGCAAGAAAAACGCGCCGTGCCTGATTTTTATCGACGAGATCGACGCCGTCGGCCGCCACCGCGGCGCGGGCCTCGGCGGCGGCAACGACGAGCGCGAGCAGACGCTGAACCAGCTGCTCGTCGAGATGGATGGCTTCGAGGCGAACGAGGGCGTCATCCTGATCTCGGCCACCAACCGGCCGGACGTCTTGGATCCCGCCTTGCTCAGGCCGGGGCGCTTCGACCGGCAAGTGGTCGTGCCGAACCCGGACGTGCTCGGTCGCGAAAAGATTCTCAAGGTGCACATGCGCAAAGTGCCGCTCGCGCCTGACGTCAATCCGCGCACCATCGCGCGCGGCACGCCCGGCTTCTCCGGCGCCGACCTCGCCAATCTGATCAACGAGGCCGCCTTGCTCGCGGCGCGCCGGGGCAAGCGCGTGGTTACAATGTCCGAGTTCGAGGAAGCCAAGGACAAGGTGATGATGGGCGCCGAGCGCCGCTCGATGGTGATGACCGACGAGGAAAAGCGCTTGACCGCCTACCATGAGGGCGGCCACGCCATCGTCGCGACCTTTATGCCGGCCTCCGATCCGATCCACAAGGCGACCATCATTCCGCGCGGGCGCGCGCTTGGCATGGTGGTGCGATTGCCCGAGAACGATCGCATCTCGGTTAGCCGCGAGAAGCTCGATGCGGATATCGCGGTCGCCATGGGCGGGCGGATCGCCGAGGAATTGGTTTTCGGCTACGACAAGGTGACCAGCGGCGCGTCCTCCGATATCAAGGCCGCGACCCAAATCGCGCGCAGCATGGTCACCCAGTTCGGCATGAGCGACGAGCTCGGACCGCTCAGCTACAACGAAAACGAGCAAGAACTCTTCCTCGGCCATTCCGTGACCCAGACCAAGAACGTCTCCGAGGCCACGGCCAACAAAATCGATTCCGAAGTACGCCGGATCGTGGACGAGGCCTATGACAAAGCCCGGCAAATTCTGACCGACAAAATGGACCTGCTGCACAAGCTGGCGAGCGCCTTGCTCGAATACGAATCGCTCTCCGGCGACGATGTCGAGGCGGTCCTCGCGGGCAAGCCGATCTCGCGCCCCGATGAAGAGGATATCGGCGTTACGCCGGGCCGGCGCGGCACCGTGCCGTCGGCCAGCCCAGGGGGCGAACGGCCGCCCGACCTCGAGCCGACGCCGCAACCGGGCTCTTAAGACAGCCGGCCGCGCCGCCCGAGACCGCATGACCGAACCGCTCACGCGCCCCGCCTTGCCGCGGGGCGTTTCCAGCTCGGCCCAACTCTATCTCCGACCGCTCGACGTTGCCCCGGTCGAGCGCGAGCGCTGTACGCGCGGCGCGGGCACCGGGCGCCCGCTCGCGCCAGGGGCCGGTGGCACCCGTCTCGTCTTCGGCGCCGTCGAGCTCCTGGTGCGCACGGGCGGCCGGCTCTTGCGCGCCGCCGCACCGGCGGATGCGCTGGAGGCGTGGGCCGTGGGCGAGGCCGCACCCGTCGCGGCGCGGGTCCGGGCGCTGCTGGAGCGCCTGAGCGCGCCGCGCCCGTCCCTTGGCCCGCTTTGCTTCGACCGGCCGCTGGTGATGGGCGTCCTCAATGTGACGCCGGATAGTTTTTCCGACGGTGGCGATTATTTCGATGGCGACGCGGCCGTGGCCGAGGGCCGCAGAATGGTGGAGGGCGCCGCCGACATCATCGACATCGGTGGCGAGTCGACCCGGCCCGGCGCGGCCCGGCCGTCGCCCGAGCAAGAACGCCGCCGGGTGCTTCCCGTGGTGCGGGCGCTGGCCGGACTCGGGCCCACGCTGACCGTCGATACGCGCCGCGCCGAGATCATGGCGGCGGCGCTCGAGGCCGGCGCCGGCGGTGTCAACGACATCAGCGCCCTGAGCGACGATCCCGACAGCCTCGCGTTGCTGGCGCGTCACGACGGGCCGGTGGTCCTCATGCATATGCAGGGCACACCTGAAACCATGCAGCAGGCGCCGCGTTACGACGTCGCGCCGCTGGATGTCTACGACTATTTGGAAGCCCGTATCGAGGCCTGTCAGGCAGCCGGTATCCGGGCCGAGCGCCTGATCGTCGATCCCGGTATCGGGTTCGGCAAGACGGTCGCCCATAATCTCGAAATCCTACGCGACATAGCGCTGTTTCACGGCCTCGGCCGACCGCTGCTACTCGGAGCTTCGCGCAAAAGCTTCATCGGGACGCTCAGCGCGCGGGAGCCGGCCAAGGCCCGCTTGCCCGGTTCGCTCGCGGCGGCGCTGCACGCGGTTCAGCTCGGGGCGCAGATCGTCCGCACACACGACGTAGCCGAAACCCGTCAGGCACTTGCCGTCTTGGCCGCCATCCAGGCGCCGCAATAGTGTCCACAGTATTTCGTCCTCGTGCTAAAAAGGTCGCTACGTGTTGATCATCGATCCTTCGTCTTGCCGATTTCGGGAGTGCCGACGATGACGCGAAAGCTATTCGGCACGGACGGCGTTCGCGGTACCGCCAATCAAGAGCCCATGACCGCCGAAACCGCGCTCAGGGTGGGCATGGCGGTGGGCATTCAGTTCACCCGCGGCGACCATCGCCACCGCGTGCTGATCGGCAAGGATACCCGGCTCTCCGGCTATCTACTGGAGCCGGCGCTGACGGCGGGATTCGTCGCCGTCGGCATGGATGTCATCCTGCTCGGCCCGATGCCGACGCCAGGCGTCGCCATGCTAACCCGCTCGCTCCGGGCCGACATCGGCGTAGTCATCTCGGCCTCGCACAACCCCTATCAAGACAACGGCATCAAACTGTTCGGTCCGGACGGCTATAAGCTCTCGGACGCGGGCGAGCGCGCCAACGAGGCGCGCATCGACAATGGCTTCGAGACCGAGCGCGCGAGCCCCGACGAGCTCGGCCGGGCCACCCGGCTGGACGACGCTGTCGGCCGCTATATCGAATTCGTCAAGAACACCTTTCCCCGCAACCTGACCCTGGACGGGCTCCGCATCGTGGTCGATTGCGCCAACGGCGCGGCCTATCGGGTGGCCCCCACCGTGCTGTGGGAGCTCGGCGCGGAGGTCGTGCCGATCGGGGTCGAGCCCGACGGCTACAACATCAACAAGGGCTGTGGCTCGACCGATGTGGACGCCATGTGTGCCGCGGTGGTGGCTCACGGCGCGGATCTCGGCATGGCGCTGGACGGCGACGCCGACCGCGTGCTGCTCAGCGACGAACACGGCATGCTGCTCGACGGCGACCAGATCATGGGGCGGGTGGCTGAAAACTGGGCCCGCGGCGACCGGCTGCGCGGTGGCGGCGTGGTCTCTACGGTGATGTCCAATTTGGGGTTAGAACAATATTTGTCGGGGCTCGGTTTGAAACTAGCGCGCACGCGGGTGGGCGACCGCTACGTCGTAGACCATATGCGCGAGCACGGCTTCAACCTGGGCGGTGAGCCCTCCGGCCATATCATCTTGAGCGATTACGGCACCACGGGCGACGGTCTGGTCGCGGCGCTGCAAACACTTTCCGTGCTCGCCGTTTCGGGCAAGTCGGCGAGCCAGGCGGGTCGCGTGTTCGAGCCGCTGCCGCAGGTCATGCGCAATGTGGCCGTCAACGGCATCGAGCCGCTGGAGGAGACCGCGGTCAAAAAGGCCATCGCGGACGGCGAGAAGCGACTCGGCAAGGCCGGCCGGCTCGTCATCCGCAAATCGGGAACCGAGCCGGTCATTCGGGTGATGGCGGAAGGCGACGACGACGCGCTGGTTTCGTCCGTCGTCGACGACATCGTCGGCGCAATCGACACGGTCGCGGAGCGTCGCCGTGCGTGACGGCACCATTCGTGGCCGTGTCTTGATCGTCGCCGGGTCGGATTCCGGCGGCGGCGCGGGCATTCAGGCCGACCTCAAGACGGTCACCGCGCTGGGCGCCTACGGGTCCACCGCGATTACCGCCTTGACCGCGCAAAACACCGAAACGGTGGCCGAGATCTGCCCGGTGCCGGCGGCATTCGTGGCGCGGCAGATGAGTGTCGTGCTCGACGATCTCGGTGCGGATTGCATCAAGACCGGGATGATGCATTCGACGCCGGTGATCGAGGCGGTGGCTGACATCATCGATGACTTGGCGCGCGACATTACCTTGGTGGTCGATCCGGTCATGGTGTCGACGGCGGGCGGGCGGCTCTTGCAGCAGGAGGCCATGCAGGCGTTCAAGGCACGGCTGGTGCTGCGCGCCTCATTGATCACACCCAATATTCCCGAGGCCGAGGCGCTCACCGGGCTGACCATCGACGATGTCGAGACCATGGTTCACGCCGCCGAGATGCTGCATACGCTGGGCGCGCCGGCGGCCTTGGTGACCGGCGGTCATCTGGCGGGCGATATTATCTGCGATGTTCTCAAGACCGACTCCGGCATCGAAATCTTCGAAGATCGTCGCATCGAAACCCGCCACAACCACGGCGCCGGCTGCACGCTGGCCTCCGGCATCGCGGCCGGGCTGGCCCAAGGCATGGCGATGATCGAGGCCATCGCCCGGGCCCGGGCCTACTTGCGTGCCGCCCTCAGGACCGCGCCGGGCTTCGGGCGGGGTAACGGGCCGGTCAACCACTGCGTCTCCGTCGCGCCCTTCAAGGCTTAAGCGCGCCGCGCCAATACCGCAATTATCGGGTGGTTCCGCCGCACGCGGCCCGCTAGGGTCGGACATAGGAGGGCCGCCATGATAGAGCATCGCCAAACCGACCCAAGCCTCGCCGAGCTCTCGGACGCCTATGGGCGGATCGAGGCCGCGATCGGCTTTCTCGAAGCGCACTTTCAGGAGCAGCCGGATCTCGACCGCGTGGCCGCCCATGCCGGCCTGAGTCGCTATCACTTTCAGCGCCTGTTCCGACGCTGGGTCGGCATCAGCCCGAAGCGCTTCGTGCAGTTCCTCACCCTCGACTTCGCCCGCGCCCGGCTCGCCGCCTCGAGTTCCGTGCTCGACGCGGCCTACGATGCGGGCCTCTCGGGGCCCGGCCGGTTGCACGATCTGTTCGTGACCTACGAGGCCATGACGCCGGGCGACTTCAAACACGCCGGCGCCGACGTCGAAATTACTCACGGCACCTATCCGAGCCCGTTTGGGCCGTGCTTCATCGGCCACACCGGGCGCGGCATCTGTGCGCTTGGATTCGTGACCGTCGGCGCGGGGCGCGATCCGCTGAC
>JAUVWK010000051.1 GCA_030604165.1 Alphaproteobacteria bacterium
ATCCCGTGACGCGAGTTCTGATCTAGAGTGTTTTCCACTCGCGCGGAATCGCACCGGCCCGCTCCCCCTCCCGGCCACCCATGGCAGTGTACGCTTGGGCCAGTGTGCGCTTGGGGGCGACCGGGAGGGGGAGCGGGCTGGTGCCGCCTGAACGGAAAACGCCCTAGGCGACCCAACAGGTAAAGCGGCTTCACCGGGTCGATGAGGCGCCCAAGGCGACGCTCATCGACCCGGATCTGCTCTAGTAGATGTTCTGCGCCGATACCATCGCGTACAGCATTGGGATCGATAGCAGCGTATTGGTGCGCGAGAACAGCAGGGCTGTCCGCGCCGAGCGCTTCTTGCGCGCGTCGTCCACCGGAACGATCCCAAGTGCCCTCTTCTGGTTGGGCCAGATGACCATCCAGACATTGAACGCCATGATGGCGCCGAACCACATGCCAATGCCGATGGCGGTGTGTCTCAGCACATGCGCCCCCTCCGCGGCCCCAACGATGCCGAGGGTTATGGAGTCCACGAAATAGCCCTGGAATTCGGCCAGAATCAAGCCCGTGACCAGGGTCGAGAGCGCCGACCAGCGGAACCAAAAGAGCACCGCCGGGGCAATCACCTTGCCGATCGCCGGCTTTTGATCGTCCGGAATTTTCGCCATATTCGGAATCTGGACGAAATTGAGATACCACAGCAGGCCGACCCACATCACGCCGCTGAGCACATGCAGCCAGCGAAACGCGAACGCCCACCAAGCGAAGTCAATAAAGGGAATATCCATTGCGCCTATCCTCCCCTACGCCACTGTCGGCGTTCTTGCGCTGATACTTGCCGATATCCCGCTATTCCGCATCGGCTTCACCTTGCTCTCCGGCCTCGCCCGGCTCTCCGGCCTCGCCCGGCTCCCCGGATTCGACTGCCGCTGGCGGCTCCGGATCCGACCAGTCGGCGATGCCGGCGAGCACGCCGACCATGATGACGGTCAAAACGATTCCCATGAGCACGGTCTTGGAGAGTGATTCGAGTGGGTTCTTCATTCTGTCTCCTCCCATATCGCTTTCGATCACCTGCACAGAAGCATAGTGAATTAGTTGGTCTTTTCAATCGTCAGAATCATAATCTCGCGTTAGCGCAACGCGGCCAGCGCCAGACGCGCCGCGCGCTGGCCCGAACGGACCGCTCCTTCGATGGTGGCCGGGAGGCCCGTGTCGGTCCAGTCACCGGCCAGAAACAAGTTGGCGTAGTTGGTTTCGGCCGGCGGACGTTGGCTCAGCGCCGCCGGAATCTGGGCGAAGGTGGCGCGGCGCTCCTTGACGATGCGGCACGGTGGCTGGGGCGCGCGCGGCAGGTCCAGAGCCTTGGCGACGTCTGCCCACAGCAGCGCGGCGAGGCGGTCGGCGCTTTCCTCGGCCAAATCGTCCGCGGCGCTGACCGTGACCGAGGCGACGTCGCCGCGGGCGAAGAGCCAATGCGCGGTGCCGCCGACGAGGCCGAGCAGGCGGCTGTCGTTGGGCATGGGGACCGGGCCGTCGAGGCGGTAATGGGCGTTGACGATGGCGCGCGCCTCGCGCGGCGCCGGAATCTCCGGCAGGATTTGGCTGAGCACGGTCGGCGGCAAGGCCAGGACGACCACGTCGCCGCCGTCGAGCGCCTCGGCGGCGCCGCCGAAATCGAGCGCTTCGAGCCGCGCGCCTACCGCCGTCACACCGCGCAGCCGCCGGCCATAGCGGATGTCGCCGCCGTGGGCCGCCACGTAACGGGCGCCCGGTTCGACCAGATCCGGCCCCAGCCCGTCGCGCGCGACGTAGGCGCGGCAGGCCTTTTCGCCCTGACCGAAGGTGAGGCGCAGGACGGGCCAAAGCAGCTTGGCCGCGCCTTCCTCGATGGAGGCGTTGAGCACCGCGACGGTGAGCGGTTGCCACAGCTTCTCGACGAGCGGCCCGGCGCCGGCCAGGCACTCGGCGACGGTGGCCTCGGTGCCGGCGGTGGCGAGCATCAAGCCCGCGAGATACTGCGTCCAGCGCGTGCCCGGCACGCGCCTGCGGGGTGAAAATATCCACCAGGGCAGGCGCCCGGCGTTGGGCCGCAGCCGCCAACGCTCGCCGCTTCTGAGATCGACGAAGGGGAAGTCGGCGCGCGCCTGACCGGCCAGGCGATGGCGCGCGCCGACCGTGTCCAGATAGGCGAAGGTCGCCGGATTCCCACCCAGAATCAGATGATTGCCGTTGTCGATGGTGCGCTCGAGGGTGTCGTCGAAGAACGAACGACAGCGCCCACCGGGGTGCGGCGCCGCCTCGCTGATCCGCACTGCGCGCCCGGCCTCGGCAACCGCCACGGCGCAGGCAAGCCCGGCCATGCCGGCGCCGACTACGTGGACGCGCGCCATCAGACGCCGAGAGGCGAGGGGGTGTGCGCATGAACGTTCGGCATGCCGTGCCAAGTTCCGCCGCTGAAGGGCGTTCTATATGGCATAGGCCCGCCCACCCTGGCAAACCGCGCGCCGCGACACCATGGTAGAGGCACATGACCGCAACCAGCCCCGCAACCAGGCATGACGCGGATTGTGCCGCGATGGCGCGCCGATACGACCGCGACCGCTATCTGTGCGCCCTGTTCGCGCCCGCCGCGCGGCGCGCGGCGCTGTTCGCGCTGATCGCCTTCAATTACCAGATCGCCCGGGTGCGCGAGAGCGTCAGCGAGCCGATGCTCGGGCGTATCAGACTGGAATGGTGGCGCGAGGCGATCGACGGCATATACGCCGGCGCCCCACGCCGCCACGAGGTGGTCGAGCCGCTGGCCGCGGCGGTCTCCGCGTTCGACCTGGGCCGGGCGCATTTCGAGCGGCTCATCGATGCCCGCGAGGCCGACCTCGACGACACGCCGCCGCACGATCTCGCCGCGCTCCAGGCCTATGCGGACAGCACCTCGGCGCCGTTGGTGGCGCTCATGTTGCAGGCGCTCGGCGTGCGGGACGGCGCCGCGCATGACGCGGGCCGTCGGATCGGCGTTGCCTGGGCGCTGACCGGCCTGTTGCGCGCGCTGCCCCATCATGCCGCGCAGGGCCGGCTCTATTTGCCGCGCGACCTGATGGAACGCGCCGGACTCGATCGGGCCGGCGTGCTGGGCGGCCGCGCCGGCCCGGCGCTCGGCAACGTGGTGGCAGCGGTTGCCGACGAAGCCCAAGTCCAGCTGAGTCGCGCAAGCGCGCGCAGACGCGAGATACCGCGCGCCGCGCGCCCGGCGCTGCTGCCGGCGACGTTGGCCGGCGCCTATCTTGCCCGTTTGCGTGGCGCCGGTTACGACCCCCATCATGCCGGCCTCGTCATGAGCAGCTTCAGGCGTCAGTTGCGGCTGCTGGCGACGGTGGCGTTGGGGCGATATTGAACGGTGGAGAAGACGCTCAGGCCGCCGCGATGCGGGTGGCGCCGAGCCAGCCGTCGAGATCCTGCAACGCCCGGCTTGTCATCGCCGGTTTGCGCTCGCGCTTCTTGAGGCGCACGGCAAGCGGCGGGAACAGACCGAAATTGACATTTATCGGTTGAAAGCTGCCGGTCCCGGTAAGATGGCCGCCGGTGATATGGCCGAGCAGGGCGCCGAGCGCGGTTGTGGCCGGTGGCGCGGTCGGCGCGCGGCCGCGTTGTTCGGCGGCCACGAAACGCCCCGCCAAGAGGCCGATGGCGGCGCTCTCGACATAGCCTTCCACGCCGGTGATCTGACCGGCGAAGCGCAAATGCGGCCGCGCCTTGAGCCGCAGCAGGCCGTCCAGCAACGCGGGGCTGTTCAGGAAGGTGTTGCGGTGGATGCCGCCGAGCCGGGCGAAGCGGGCCTCCCGAAGCCCCGGTATCATGCGGACGATGCGCTTCTGCTCGGCGTGGGCCAGCTTGGTTTGGAAGCCGACGATGTTGTAGAGCGTGCCGAGCGCGTTGTCCTGGCGGAGCTGAACCACGGCGTGGGCGCGCGTCCCGGTGCGCGGATCGGTCAGGCCGACCGGCTTCATGGGGCCAAAGCGCGGCGTCTCGCGGCCACGCGCGGCCATGACCTCGATCGGCAAGCAACCTTCGAAGTAGGGCGTGTCGCGTTCCCAAGCCTTGAACTCGGTCTTTTCGGCGCCGAGCAGGGCGTCGATAAAGGCCTCGTAGCCGGCTTGGTCGAGCGGGCAATTGATGTAGGCCGCCTTATCGCCGCCGGGGCCGGGCTTGTCGTAGCGCGATTGCCGCCAGGCGAGCTCGAAATCGATGCTGTCCCGGTAGACCACCGGCGCGATGGCGTCGAAGAAAGCCAAGGCCTGCTCGCCGGTGAGCGCAGCGATGGCGGCGGCGAGCCCCGGCGCGGTGAGCGGTCCGGTGGCGACGATCACGGGCCCGGCTTCGGGCGGCGGCAGGCCCGCCATCTCTTCGCGCCGGATCGTGACCAGCGGCTCCGCCTCGAGCGCCGCCTGAACCGCGGCGGCAAACCCTGCGCGGTCCACCGCGAGCGCCTCGCCGGCCGGCACCTTGTGGGTATCGGCCGCGCGCAGGACCAGGGAGCCGGCGCGGCGCAGCTCTTCGTGCAGCAAGCCGATGGCGCTGGTCTCGGCATTGTCGGAGCGGAACGAGTTGGAGCAGACCAGCTCGGCGAGGCGGTCGCCGACATGTGCCTCGGTGCCGCGCGCGGGCCGCATCTCGTACAGCGCCACCGCCACGCCGGCGCGCGCGAGCTGCCAGGCGGCCTCGCTGCCCGCCAACCCGCCGCCGATCACGGTTGCTTCAGTACGGTCGCTGTTCATGGCTCGACTCTCGAGGGCGCGGCGCTTGGTCGTTTCAGGCCACTTTCTTGCGAGCGGGCTTGCGGGCGGGCTTGCGGGCCTTGCGGTTGCCCCGCCCGGCGTGCCGCGTGCCGCCGAGCGTTTCGGCGAGATATTGGCCGGTATAGCTTTCGGGCAAGGCGGCGATCTCTTCGGGCGTGCCTTCGCCGACCACGTGCCCGCCGGCATCGCCGCCGTCGGGGCCGAGGTCGATGATCCAATCCGCCGTCTTGATGATCTCGAGATTGTGCTCGATCACGACCACCGTATTGCCGGTGGCGACCAAGGCGTGCAGCACCTCGAGCAATTTGCGCACATCGTGGAAATGGAGCCCCGTGGTCGGCTCGTCGAGGATATAGAGCGTCCTGCCGGTGGCCCGGCGGGAGAGTTCCTTGGCGAGCTTGACGCGTTGCGCCTCGCCGCCCGACAACGTGGTCGCCTGCTGGCCGATCTGGATATAGCCGAGGCCGACGCGTTGCAGCGTCTCCAGCTTGTCGCGGATGGTGGGCACGGCCTTGAAAAACTCGACGCCGACATCGACCGTCATGGCCAGCACGTCGGCGATGGATTTGCCCTTGTAATGAATTTCGAGGGTTTCGCGGTTATAGCATTTGCCCTTGCACTCCTCGCATTGCACGTAGATGTCGGGCAGGAAGTGCATCTCGATCTTGATCAGACCGTCGCCTTGGCAGGCCTCGCAGCGCCCGCCCTTGACATTGAACGAGAAGCGGCCCGGCTTGTAGCCGCGCGTCTTGGCCTCGGGCAGGCCGGTGTACCATTCGCGGATCGGCCCGAACGCGCCCGTGTAGGTCGCGGGATTGGAGCGCGGCGTGCGCCCGATGGGCGATTGGTCGATGTCGACGATCTTGTCGAGAAACTCCAGGCCCTCGATGCGCTCATGGGCCCCAGGATGGACCCGCGCGCCATACATCCGTTTGGCCACGGCCTGATAAAGCGTGTCGATGACCAGCGTCGACTTGCCGCTGCCGGACACGCCGGTGACGCAGGTAAAGGTGCCGAGCGGAATACGCACGCGAACCTGTTTCAGGTTGTTGGCGGAAGCGCCGACGATGGTGATCGCGCGCCCCTTCTTGCCGGCGCGCCGCTCCGCCGGCAACGGGATCTGCTCCAGCCCGGTGAGGTATTTGCCGGTCAGGCTGTTGGGGTTGCGCATCACCTCCTCGGGCGTGCCCTCGGCGACGACTTCGCCACCGTGCACGCCGGCGGCCGGGCCCATATCGATGACGTGGTCGGCGCTGCGAATGGCGCCCTCGTCGTGCTCCACGACCAGCACCGTGTTGCCGAGATCGCGCAGGTTCTTCAACGTCGCCAGCAGGCGCGCGTTGTCGCGCTGGTGCAGGCCGATGGACGGCTCGTCGAGCACATAGAGCACGCCGGTGAGCCCGGAGCCGATCTGCGAGGCGAGCCGGATGCGTTGGCCTTCGCCGCCCGAGAGCGAGCCGGCCTTGCGCGAGAGCGTGAGGTATTCCAGGCCGACATCGACCAAGAAGCGCAGCCGGTCGTTGACCTCCTTGAGAATGCGCCGGGCGATCTCGCGCTGCTTCTCGCTCAACGCGGCGGGCAGGGTGTCGAACCAGTCGGCGGCCTGGGCGATGGAGAACTCGCAGACCGCGCCGATATGCAGGTCGTTGATCTTGACCGCCAGCGCCTCGGGCTTCAGGCGGAAGCCGCCGCAGCTCTCGCACGGCGCGGTGTTCTGATATTTGCCGAGCTCGTCGCGCAGCCAGGCGCTGTCGGACTCGCGCCAACGGCGCTCCAGGTTGGGGATCACGCCCTCGAACGGCTTGGTCGTGCTGTAGGTGCGCAGACCGTCGTCGTAGGTGAAGGTGATCGCCTCTTCGCCGGAGCCGTAGAGGATCGCTTGGCGCACCTCGTCGAGCAGCTCACTCCAAGCGTCGAGCGTGCTCGCCTTGTAGTGGCGGGCGATGCTGTCGAGCGTTTGCGTGTAGTAGGGCGACGACGAGTTGGCCCACGGCGCGATGACGCCGTCGCGCAGGCTGATGCCGTCGTCGGGCACCACCAGCTCGCGGTCGAAATACATGCGCACGCCGAGCCCATCGCAGCCCGGGCAGGCGCCGAACGGATTGTTGAAGGAAAACAGGCGGGGCTCGATCTCCTCGATCGTGAAACCGGACACCGGGCAGGCGAACTTGGCCGAGAAGACCGTCTGCTCGCCGCTCGCGGCGTTTTCGGCAATGGCTAAGCCGTCGCTCAGCGAAAGGGCGGTCTCGAGGCTGTCGGCGACCCGGTTGCCGAGCTCGGCGCTGACCACGATACGGTCCACCACCACCGCAATGGTGTGCTTCTTGTTCTTGTCCAGCGGCGGCACCGCGTCGATCTCGTGGATCTCGCCGTCGACCTTGACCCGCGTGAAGCCGCGCTTCATCAAGGCGGCGAGCTCCTTGCGGTATTCGCCCTTGCGGCCGCGGACCACGGGCGCGAGCAGGTAGAGGCGCGTGCCGTCGGCCATGGCCATGACGCGATCGACCATCTGGGTGATCGTCTGGCTCTCGATCGGCAGCCCGGTGGCGGGCGAATAAGGCACGCCGATGCGGGCGAACAGCAGGCGCAAATAATCGTGAATCTCGGTGACGGTGCCGACGGTGGAGCGCGGATTACGCGAGGCCGACTTCTGCTCGATCGAAATGGCCGGCGAAAGCCCTTCGATCGATTCGACATCGGGCTTCTGCATCAGCTCCAGAAACTGCCGCGCGTAGGCCGAGAGGCTTTCGACATAACGCCGTTGGCCCTCGGCGTAGATCGTGTCGAAGGCGAGCGAGGACTTGCCCGAGCCCGAGAGGCCGGTGATGACCACGAATCGATCGCGCGGCAAGTCTACGTCGACGCCCTTGAGATTGTGCTCACGGGCACCGCGCACACTGATCTGCTTCTGCATTGTCCCCGGCCGAGATGAGGCGATGAAAGGCTCAATATAAGCGTCTGGGCCGCCAATTTCGAGCCTTCAGCCCGCTCGGGCGGGCGCTGTCGGGGCGGCTTCGGTGCGGCGATTGCGGGGCGCTGTCGTTTCCGCTTAAATGGCGGACATCGTCGAGCGGGCTATCGAGACAACGCGAGCGGGAGAGACGACATGGCGGGCTCTGTCAACAAGGTGATTCTGGTCGGCAATCTGGGCCGCGATCCGGAGGTGCGCCAGTTGCCGGACGGCAACCCGGTGGTCAATATTTCGGTCGCGACGTCGGAAAACTGGCGCGACAAGGCCACCGGCGAGCGCCGCGAGCGCACCGAGTGGCACCGCGTGGTGATTTTCAACGAGCGGCTTGCCGACGTGGCGCAGCGCTTTTTGAAAAAGGGCTCCAAGATCTATCTCGAGGGCCAGCTGCAAACCCGCAAGTGGACCGACCAGTCGGGCCAGGATCGCTACAGCACGGAGGTCGTGTTGCAGCGGTTTCGCGGCGAGCTCACCATGCTGGACAGCCGCGCCGACGCCGGAAGCCGGGACTCCGAGCAAAGCCAGGGCGAACCACCGGCGGCTAGCGCGCCAGCGCCGGGCGGCGCCGATCTGGACGACGACATCCCGTTTTAACACCCTGCTTCAGCGGCCCGAGCGATCTCGCGGCGGGCCTCGGGCGGGCGTTGTTTGCGGCTCTGAAGTCGTGTATATTTCTAGGTGAAATTCGGGGCCATCGAGTCGGCCCAATTCCCACCATTCCAATATGTTAGCATAAATCGTTGAACACCGTTTCACCGCCAACCGCACCGCCGGCGGAGCCGCCTCGCGAGCCGCCCAAGGATAGCGTGCCCGTCGCCATCGAAGAGGAGATGCGGCGCTCCTATCTCGACTACGCCATGAGCGTGATCGTGTCGCGGGCGTTGCCGGATGTTCGCGACGGGCTCAAGCCGGTGCACCGGCGCATCCTCTATGCCATGAGCGAGAACGGCTATGACTGGAACAAGCCGTTCCGCAAGTCGGCGCGCGTCATCGGCGACGTCATGGGCAAGTATCATCCCCACGGCGATTCCGCTATTTACGACGCCATGGTCCGCATGGCGCAGGATTTCTCCATGCGGTTGCCGTTGCTCGACGGTCAGGGCAACTATGGCTCGATGGACGGCGACCCGCCGGCCGCCATGCGCTACACCGAGGTGCGCCTGGCCCGTTCCGCGCACGCCCTGCTCGACGACATCGACAAGGACACGGTCGATTTTCAGACCAATTACGACGAATCCAGCCGCGAGCCGACCGTGTTGCCGGCGGCGATTCCCAACCTTCTGGTCAACGGGGCGGGCGGCATCGCGGTGGGCATGGCGACCAACATCCCGCCCCACAATCTGGGCGAAGTGATCGACGCCTGCATCGCCTATCTCGAGAATCCCGAGATCACCATCTACGAGTTGATGGAATACGTGCAGGGGCCCGACTTCCCGACCGGCGCCATGATTCTGGGGCAAGCCGGCATCCGGGCCGCCTACCACACGGGGCGCGGCTCGGTCATCGTGCGCGCCCGCGCCGAGATCGAGCAGGTCCGCAAGGATCGCGAGGCCATCGTGGTCACGGAGATCCCCTATCAGGTCAACAAGTCCCGCATGATCGAGCGCATCGCCGAGCTGGTGCACGATAAGCGCATCGAGGGCATTTCGGACTTGCGCGACGAATCGGACCGCGACGGCGTGCGCGTCGTGATCGAATTGCGGCGCGACGCGATGGCCCAGGTCGTGCTCAATCAGCTCTACCGATACTCCTCGCTGCAGACCAGCTTCGGCATCAACATGCTGGCGCTGATCGGCGGTCGGCCGAAGCAGATGAATCTCAAGGAGATCGTCAGCGCCTTCGTCGACTTTCGCGAAGAGGTCATCACCCGGCGGACCAAATACGACCTGGCCCGCGCGCGCGAGCGGGCGCATCTCTTGGCCGGCCTGGCGGTCTCGGTGGCGAACATCGAGCAGGTCATCGCGCTCATCCGCAAGGCGCGGGATCCGGCGGAGGCGCGGGCGGCGCTGATGGCGCAAGATTGGCCGGTCGAGGACGTCAAGCCCCTGATCGAGCTGATCGCCGATCCGCGCCAGAGCGTTGCGGCCGACGGCACCTGCCGGCTGACCGAGGAGCAGGCAAGGGCGATCCTCGAGCTCAGGCTGCAACGGCTGACCGCGTTGGAGCGCGGCAAGATCGCCAGCGAGCTCAAAATGATCATCGAGCAAATCACGGCGTACATCGAAATCCTGCAAAAGCCCGAACGCATGCACCAGGTGTTGCGCGACGAGCTTATGGCCGTGCGCGAGCAGTTCGCCAACGAACGGCGCACCGAGCTGGTCGAGATGGAGTTCGAGCACGACTTGGAAGACCTCATCCAGCGCGAGGAGATGGTCGTCACCGTCAGCCACACGGGCTATGTCAAACGGGTGCCGCTCTCGACCTATCGAGCGCAGCGGCGCGGCGGCAAAGGGCGCGCCGGCATGAGCACCCGCCAGGAAGATTTCGTTGCCCGGGTGTTCGTGGTGAATACCCACACGCCGGTGCTGTTTTTCTCGACCTCGGGCCTGGTCTACAAGGTGAAGGTCTATCGCCTGCCACTGGCGGGGCCGCAGGCGCGCGGCAAGGCGCTGGTCAATCTGCTGCCGCTTTCGGAAGGCGAGACGATCTCCACGCTGCTGCCGATGCCCGAGGACGAGGACGGCTGGGGCGAGCTCGACCTGATGTTCGCGACCAGCTCCGGCTATGTGCGGCGCAACAGCGCCGTCGACTTCGTCAATGTACCATCGAACGGCAAGATCGCGATGAAGCTGGATGAGGGCGATCGCATCGTCCGCGTGCGCATCTGCGCGGAAGACGACGATGTCTTGTTGGCGGCCCAGGGCGGCAAGTGCATCCGCTTTCCGGTCACCGACGTGCGTCAATTCAAGGGCCGCAGCTCCCAGGGTGTGCGCGGCATGGAGCTAGTCCCGGGCGACAAGGTGATTTCGCTCTCGATTCTGCGGCACTTGGCGCTCGATACCGATGAGCGCGACGCCTTCCTCAAATGGTCGGGCGCGCAGCGCCGCGGCGATCCGGCGGAGGGGAGCGACGGCCCGGAACGCGCCCAAGCGCTGGCGGCGGACGAGCAGTTCGTGCTGACGGTGAAGAGCGACGGCTATGGCAAGCGGACCTCGGCCTTCGATTACCGGATTACGCGGCGCGGCGGCAAGGGCGTGATCAACATCGACACCAGCCGGGGCGAGCAGGTGGTGGCGGCATTCCCGGTGACCAACGACGATCAGATCATGCTGGTGACCGACAGCGGCCAGCTGATTCGCTGTCCGGTGGACGACATTCGCATCACCGGGCGCAACACCCAGGGCGTGCGTGTGTTTCGCTTGCCCGGCGACGCCCGCGTCGTTTCGGTGGCGCGCCTCGGCGACGAAGCTGGCAACGGCTTGAATGGCGAAGCCGCGGACAACGGCGAGGCCGCGGATAACGGCGAGACCGCAGACAATGGCGAGGCCACAGAGAATGGCGACGCCGCGGCCGAGGCAAACGCCGACACGGCGAACGCCGCCGGCGAGCAAGACGATGACTAAATCTCGCGTCGGCGTCTATCCGGGCACCTTCGACCCGATCACCCTGGGCCATTACGATATCGTGCGCCGCGCGCTTACGGTGGTGGATCGGCTGGTGATCGCGATCGCCAGCAACGACGGCAAGAGCCCGCTGTTCCCGCTGGAGGAGCGCTTGGCGATGACGCGCGCCGATCTGGCCGACCTGGGCGCCGGGCCCGATCGCCTGGAGGTGCGGGGCTTCGACAACTTGCTCATGCATTTCGCCAACGAGATGGGTGCCTCGGTGATCGTGCGGGGCCTGCGCGCGGTGTCGGATTTCGAGTACGAGTTTCAGATGGCGGGCATGAATACGCGGCTCGACGCGAACGTGGAGACCGTATTTCTCATGGCCTCGGAACACCATCAGTTCATCTCCTCGCGCTTCGTCAAGGAAATCACCCGGCTCGGCGGCGACGTCTCCAGCTTCGTCTCGCCGGCCGTGGTGCACCGCTTGGCCGAGCGCTTCGGACGGGTCGCGGGAGACGGGGTCGCGTAGCGGTCGGGTCCGCGCGCGCCTCTGGGTATCGGCGCGCCCGGGTAGCCGCACCGGAGAGCCGAGCGCCATGCGCGTCGATCTATTCGATTTCGACCTGCCACGGGAGCGCATCGCGGCGCGCCCGGCCGTGCCCCGAGACAGCGCGCGTCTGCTCGACCTGTCCGACGCCGCCCTGGCGCGCGACCGCCGGATCGGCGAGCTGCCCGCCCTGTTGCGCGCGGGCGACGTGATGGTGTTCAACGACACGCGCGTGATGCCGGCGCGCCTGATGGGGCGGCGCGGCGCGGCGCGCATCGAGATCACGCTGCAAAAGCGTGTCGATGCGGCCACCTGGGATGTCTTGGCGCGGCCCGCGAAGCGCCTCAAGGCGGGCCAGACCGTGGACTTCGCGGCCGACTTCTCGGCCACCGTGGTGCAGCGCGACGGCGGCGCGGTGCGGCTCCGCTTCGGCTGCCGGGACGCTGCC
>JAUVWK010000048.1 GCA_030604165.1 Alphaproteobacteria bacterium
GGCGGCATCGGCATTGGTTTCGGCATGACCGTCGGTAACGGCCCTTCGGTTTCCGTTGGCAATGCGAGCGGCGGAGCTGGCGGGACTGGTGGCACCGGCGGTGTCGGCATTGGCGGCGGCGGCTTCGGCTTTGGCGGCGGCGGCAGCGGCGGTGAAGGCGGCGGCGGCGGCGGTGAAGGCGGCGGCGGCGGCGGTGAAGGCGGCGGCGGCGGTGCCGGCTAACGCCAGAGCCTGCACCGCAAGGGGCTGAGCCTCGGCATTGCAGCGTCGCAGAAGGCCTCAAGCAGGAACAATACGGGGCGGCCCATTCCGGGACCGCCCCGTTTTCGTTCGCACCATCGAAAATTCGCTCAGGAAAGATCGCGGGTCAAGGACCCCGCCGAAATTGCCGGCACCAAGCGGCGGCCCGACGCGCGCTTACGATCGATCTCTTCGATCACCTCCTGCAACGCCTTGAACCGCGAACCAAAGGTCGGGTGATTGGGCCTAGCCCGGCCCATTTCCGGTCGCGCCACCGAGAGGCGCCGCAAAAGCCGTGCCGCAATGCGCGGATCGTAGCCGGCCCGAGCAATCAAATAGAGCCCGACATGATCGGCCTCCAACTCCATGTGCCGCCGCGTGCTGCGCCCCACGGACGTCCGATGGCCAAGCAGATTGTGTGCCACCTCATGCGCCAGGACGAAGGCAAGCTCGGCGTCCTCGTCGGCAAAGCGAACCATGTCGCGGGTAACCCTGATACGATTGCCGTGGGAAAACGCGTTGGCGCCAGACTGGCTGGATAGCACGAGTCCCAAGCCGCATCCGGCGCGGGCCTTTCCACCCGCGCGCCGCAACCCGCGGGCCGGTGTCCTTATGATGGGCAGGCCCGGTCCCGCGCGAAACGACCCGACCCCGCGGGATTCTGCTCCAGCCGGCGGGTACGGGGCGGCGATCACCGTGTGAACGCCGCTGGGCCGAAGGCCAGGTGTCGGCACCTCGCCGGGCCGGCGGCCAGGCGTCGGCACATCCCGTTCAGCCCAAGTTCCAGTACGCCCCGCCGATGCCGGCCTCGCATAAAGCGGCCCGAAACCGGCGGCCATTCCCTTATCGAGCGCCGCGGTGGTATCCGCCGACTGCGCTCGGCGGCACAAGGCCGCCGTAGCCAAGAACACGCGGGCCCCGACTTGTCGCACTGGCTCGGCCGCCGAAGGTGCCGCCATTTGCGTGTCTGACGTGTTCTGCGCGTCTCGTGCATCCCACGACGGGGCGCACGCCCCCAATACCAGGAGCAACGCCCCCGCCAGCCATTTCACGAAACCCGGCGACGCGACCCGCGCCACCGGCCTTGCTCCCCCAACGCACCGGCTTGACCCAATCAAGGTCCCGGGCTGCCGCATGATATATCGGCCTCCTTGCCAGCGCTGCGCCGCTACAATAGCGACATCATCCTAACCAATTGAATCAGAACTACACTAAATGGGTAGGAATACGCAAATGGTATTAGCAATCAATTCGAAAGATAGGTATTGGGACCATTTGGAATAGGAAGCCATATCCCACCGAATTTCCCAGATACCCCGGTCGAGGTCCAGCTATTTCATGCCGCACGGTGCGCAGCCGCGCCAACTCCTGGGCCATCGGGCGTCCCCGTCGACGGCGTGATGGGCACCGGCTCTCGCCGGTTGCCATTGCGCCAAGGAGCCGTGAAACTGTTGATAATGGCGCGGGAGAACTGCCATGAACCGACCGGCACTGCGGTATGACAGACGGGAAGCCGTCGCCTACGCGACCCTCGATCGTCCGGATCGCCTGAACGCGGTCGACGGCGCCATGCTGGAGGCGTCCCACGCCGCTTTTGCCGCCTGGGCGAACGACGACTCGGTCCGCGATCTTCCGTTGCCGGTGAGGAGCCGCCAATGAGTAGCCCGAAGTCCCGCTGCGCTGTGCTCGATCCCATCGAAGTGGCGAGCCGTGACGAGATCGGCGCGCTCCAGCTCGAGCGGCTCAAATGGTCGCTTTCCCACGCCTATGAAAACGTGCCGCACTACCGCAAAAGTTTTGACGCCGCGGGCGTGCGGCCCGAAGATCTTAGCTCGCTCGCCGACCTCGCGGCATTTCCCTTCACCGTCAAAGACGACCTTCGCCAAAACTATCCCTTCGGTATGTTTGCGGTGCCCCGTGAAAAGGTGGTGCGCGTGCACGCCTCCAGTGGCACCAGCGGCAAGCCGACGGTGGTCGGATATACCCAGAACGATATCGATTGCTGGTCCGAAGTCTGCGCGCGCTCGATCCGCGCCGCCGGCGGGCGCTCCGGAGACATCGTTCATGTCGCCTATGGCTATGGCCTGTTCACGGGCGGCCTCGGCGCACATTATGGCGCCGAGCGCCTCGGATGCATGGTGGTACCGGTGTCCGGCGGATTCACCGATCGGCAAGTCGAGCTGATTCAGGATTTCCGGCCGGATGTGATCATGGTGACACCTTCCTACATGCTGGCGATCGCCGACGCGTTCGAGCGTCTCGGCCTTGACGCGCGCGCCAGCTCGCTGCGGGTCGGCCTACATGGCGCCGAGCCGTGGACCGACGCCATGCGCCGCGAGATCGAGAGCCGCTTCGACATGGACGCCATCGACTTGTACGGGCTCTCGGAGGTGATCGGCCCGGGGGTTGCCGCCGAGTGTGTCGAGACCAAGGATGGTCTGCATGTCTGGGAAGACCACTTCTATCCCGAGATCGTCGATCCCGCGACCGGCGCCTTACTGCCCGACGGCGAGCGCGGCGAGCTCGTGTTCACGTCGCTGACGAAAGAGGCGTTCCCGGTCATCCGCTACCGTACCCGCGACCTGTCGTGCCTATTGCCCGGAACCGCGCGATCCATGCGCCGCATCGAACGGATTACGGGGCGCAGCGACGACATGATGATCATCCGCGGTGTCAATGTTTTCCCCACTCAAATCGAAGCGGTGATTCTCGACGACGCCAGGCTCGCGCCCCATTACGTGCTGGAGCTGCGCCGCGAGAAGCGGCTCGACGAGCTCACGGTAATCGTCGAAGCCAAGGCGGATAGCGCCGACGACGCGGCGCGTGCGGCAGCGGCACGAGATCTCGCGGCGCGCCTGAAGGAAAAGATCGGCCTCACCACCGCCGTCAACGTCGTCGAACCCGAAACGGTCGAGCGCTCCGTCGGCAAGGCCAAGCGGGTCGTGGACTTGCGGCCGCGCAGCTGAGCTCCCCAATAGCCCATGAGCAAACAGACGGTACTTTACGAACGGCGCGGCGCGGTTGCGCTCGTCACGCTCAACCGGCCCGACACATTGAATGCAATCAACCGCACCATGCTGCGTGAGCTCGCCTCGGTGTGCGACGCCGTGGAGGCCGACGAGGCGGTGCGCGCGCTGGTGCTCACCGGGGCCGGTAAAGCGTTCTCCTCCGGGTTCGATCTCAAGGAGCAGGCGGAGGCGCCGCCGCAGGGCGCCGATCAGTGGCGGCCGGTGCTGCGCCGTGATTTCGACGCCATCATGCGCTTTTGGCACCTCACCAAACCCACGGTTGCCGCCGTGCGCGGCCATGCGCTGGCCGGCGGCTGCGAGCTCGCCCTGGCATGCGACCTAATGGTCGCGGCCGAGGATGCGGTCTTCGGCGAGCCCGAACTGAAGTTCGGCGCCGGCATCGTCGTCATGCTGCTGCCGTGGCTTACCGGACCCAAGCAAGCGAAGGAGCTGCTGCTCACCGGCAACGATCGGATCGGCGCGGCCCGCGCGCATGCCATCGGCCTGGTCAATCAGGTTGTGGCCGCGGGCGAGGAAGTGGACGCGGCGCTCGCGCTGGCACGGCGGATGGCGGCCATGGACCCCGGCCTGGTGCGCCAAACCAAGGCAGCGATTAACCGCAGCTACGAAATCATGGGCATGGTTGAGGCGCTCGACATGGCGCTCGAAGCCGACATTTCGATCGAAAGCGCGGGCACCGACGACAAGCGTCGCTTTCTCGAAATCACACGGACCCAAGGGTTGCGGGCCGCCTTGGCTTGGCGCGACTCTCGATTCAAGCCGGGCTAACGCGGATTCCGACCAAGCTGAACCGGCCCACTGCACCCGCACCGTGTCAGGCGACCACGACGATCTTGCCCCGCTGCTGGTTCGATTCCATGTAGCGGTGCGCCTCGACAATCTCGTCCAGCGGGAAGGTGCGGTCGATGATCACCTTCAGGGCGCCGGACGCCACATTGTCGTGGACATATTTCTTGCCCCGTTCCCGAGCCGCGGCATCGCGCATCGTATCGAACAGGCTGTGGAACTTGATATTGAGCCGTTTGGCGAGCATCGGCAGGATCGGCAGATTAACCGGCTCCGGATGCAGATTGCCGTAATTCACGATAATCGCTCCGGGCATCGCGGCATTCACCAGGTCGGTCAGGAACGGCCCGCCGACCGGATCGTAGGCGACGGTGAAACCCTGGCCCGCGGTGATCTCCATCACCCGCTCCGTGAGATCTTCGTCGTCCGTCACGACAACATGATCGGCGCCCGCCTCCAGGAGGAACGATTTCTTCTCCGCCGTGCGCGTCGTGGCGATGGTCTGCGCACCGGTCGCGTTGGCGATCTGAATGGCGCCGAGCGCCGCGCTGCTGCTGGCCGCGCTCACCAGGGCGATATCGTCGCCACTCAACTTGGCGTAATCGATGATGCCGCCCCAGGCCGTGAGATACTGGCACCAAAGGGCGGCGGCCTCTTCCGCCGAAACGCTTTCGGGATTGCGGCCCACGGCATGGGCGGGGATGATCGCGCTCTCGCCATAGACGCCATATTTATTGACCGAGTCAGCGGTCCAATTGCCGAAGCGGTCCGATGACAAGAACGGTATCGCACTGACCCGCTCGCCGACCCGCACGTCGCCAACGCCAGGCCCCACCGCATCCACGACGCCCGCCGCCTCGATCCCAATCCGCGCCGGAAACACCGGATCCGCCACGTATTTGCCCGAGCGCAGCATCACCTCCGCACGATTGAGACCCATGGCCTCGACCTTCAGGCGAACCTCCCCTTCGCCGGGCTCCTTGAGAGGTTCGTCCGTAATCGTCAGCACCTCGGGCCCGCCGAATTCCTTGAAGCGAACAATCTTCGGCATGATTGCGTTCCTCCCTTGCCTAGCGCTCCGCCCGCCGGCCGCCCCCCGGCGCGACGGCAGGTTATTATCTTGGCCTAACGATTCGCGCCATGACTATGTCGCGCGCGCCGCCACGCACCCTATTCGCCGTCGTCGAACGGAACCACCTTGCCGGGCCGGCGCATCTGCCCGTCCCAGCGCCGCGCGAAATCCGCGCCGATGCCGAGCTGGTCCAAGATGCGCGCAACCACATGATCGATCACGTCGTCCAACGTCTTGGGATGGTTGTAGAACGCCGGTACCGGCGGCAGCATCGTCACGCCGAGCCGGCTCAGCTTCAGCATGTTCTCCAGGTGGATCGCGTTCAGCGGCGTCTCGCGCGGCACCAGCACCAGCGGCAGCCCCTCCTTTAGCATCACGTCGGCCGCCCGGTGCACCAGATTGTGGCCCATGCCTTGCGCGATCGCCGCCAGTGAACGCATCGAACAGGGCACGATCACCATGGCGTCCACGCCAAACGAACCGGACGAGATCGCCGCCCCGAAATCGCCCGCGCTGTAATGGTGCGTCGCCAGCCCGCGCAGCTCCGCCAGCGTCGTCGTCGTCTCGTGCTCGAGCGTCTGCTGGCCCCATTTGCTGACCACCAGGTGGGTCTCCGCGCCGGCCTCGCGCAACGCCTGCAAGGTGCGCACGCCAAACACCGCGCCGCTCGCGCCTGTCATCCCAACGACAATCCGCTGCAAAGTCGCTCTCCTTACCTATTGGCGGCGCTCGGAATGATACCGCGCCGCACCTGAACAAATCACCCTAATGACAATATGGGATGGCGGCGGCCCATGTGAACCATGTGTTCCGAGCGCTTCGTGTCCCCAACCCCCGGCTAGTGGGCGCGGCCGGGCTGGACGCTCCCTGGGCCAATTGCTACCGTCGGGCCGGCACGTGATCCGCGCCTGTCGAGAATCGCGCATCGGGAAGGGAGTCGATGGCAACCAAGGTGAAACGCAAGGACACATCGTCGCGCGAAGCGGCGCTGGTCAATCTCCGCTCGACGCTCGAATGGCTGGGCGACGAGGTCCACCATATCGAGAACGAGGTCGACCCGGTCGTCGAAATGACCGCGATTACCAAGGCCTTCGATGGCTCCAAGGTGTTGGTCGCCGACAGCGTCAAGGACTACCCCGACGCCCGCATGTATTCCAACCTGTACGCCACGCCGGAGCGCACGGCGAAGCTGTTCGGCGCGGCGGAATACAAAGACATCAAACACAAGATACTCGACGCCTACCGCACCCCCATCCCGCCCAACTATGTGGAAGCGAAAGACGCGCCGTGCCAAGAGGTCGTGATCCCCGCGAACGAGATTAATCGGGTGACCGATATCCTCCCCATCGTGCAGCACACCGATGAGGACGGCGGGCGCATCTTCGGTTCGGGCTGCCATCTGCTCGGGCCGCCCTGGGTACCCGGCAACGGGACGCAGATTTCCATGTATCGTATGGCCTTTCGCGAGGGCCAGAAATACGCCTCGCTCAACATGGTGCCGGGTGGTCAGGGCGATGTGGTCTGTGCGCGTCACAAGGGCAAGAAGATTCCCTGCACGGTCAACTGCGGCCCGCCGGTCGGCGCCGAGCTGATGGCGGTCGGTACGCTCAACCCGGTGATCTTTCCCGGCCACACCGACAAGATCGGCATGGCCGGCGCGTTGCAGGGCTCGGCCATCGACCTGGTCAAGGCCAAGACCGTCGACGCCTATGCCATCGCACAGTCCGAGTGGGTTCTCGAAGGCTACGTCGTCGAGGGCGAACGCGTGTGGGAAACCGACGCCGCCGAGGCGCTCGGCCAGCAGGGCGAGACCAAGCTGCACCCCGAGTGGGCGCGCTACATGGGGCGCGCCTACCGCACGCCGCGGGCCTTCGAACTCACCGCCATCACCCGGCGCGGCGACAAGCCGCTCTACTACACGCCGCACTTCGGCGCGATCTGGTACACCATCCCCTTCGTCTGCGCTTCCATCTACGAAATGTGCGAGCGCATGGCGCCGGGCTTCGTCCAGGACGTCGCGGGCTGGACCGGCCTGACCACCTGGGGCGGCATCGTGGTCCAGGTCAAGAAGCAGAGGCGAAGCGACGAGGGTATGCAGCGCAATATCTTGGGCGCGATCATGACCGTCCATCGGGGATTGCGGCTGTGCATCGTGGTCGATGAAGACATCGACATCTGGGAGCCCGAAGACGTCATGTGGGCGCTCGAATCCCGGATCAGCCCGCGCCGAGACATCGTGATCTTCAACGAATACGGTCGCGGCCAGGCGTTCCAGCCGTCCGAGTACAAGACCGGACAGATCTCGGTGGCGGACGGCGGCTTGGGCATCGACGCCACCGTGCCGCTGGATCACAAGGAGAAGTACCAGCGCGCCCGCTACCCCGTGGCCGAGCAGGATTTCAGCCGCTGGTTCTCGAGCGAGGAGATGGCCGAGCTGCGCGGCCGGCAAGACCGTTATTTCCGCTTCCTCGCCAAAACCGGCTACACCTAGGCGCGGCATGCGTGGGTTCGCGGGAGCAATCTCTTAGTTCAATGACCGCTTTTTCCGTCGATATTCCGGTCCGCTTCGGCGACACCGACCCGGCCGGCATCGTCTTCTATCCGCGCTATTTCGAGATGATGAACGCCGTGGTCGAGGATTGGTTCGCGCAAGAACTGGGCCTGCCGTTTCGGCAAATCCACCGCGAAGGCACGCACGGCGTGCCGATCTTGAGCGTCGAGGCGTCGTTCACCAATCCGAGCCGCCTCGGCGACGTGCTGCGCTTCACCCTGACGGTGGAGCGGCTCGGCACCAAGTCGATGACGATGAAGATCATGGCCCACTGCGACGGCGAGGAGCGCCTCGCCGCGCGCAAGGTGGTGGTCTGGACGACCGTCGGCGATGTAGTGCGCGCGGAGCCGATTCCGGAGCCCTTGCGCGGCCGCATCGCCGCTTTTCTGGAATAGCGATCGAGCGGAACCGAGCCTCGAGAAGACACAACCGCCGCGGTTGGTTATGATGCGCTGCCTGATCGAACCCGCCGGAAAACGCAGTCTCGGATGAGACGGTCGGCACGGCCGAGGGGAAGATTGCGGCCTGCATGGAACGGGAATGCCAATGGCTGACTTAGACCAAAGCAACGGATTAGACGCGGCGGCGGGCCTCGACCCCGTAACCTTTCAAGTCATTCGCAATGCGCTTGTGGCGGTAAGCAACGAGATGGCGCTGGTCGTCGCGCGCACCGCCTATTCCACGCCGGTCAACGAGGGACGCGACTTTGCCGGAACCATCTACGACCGCGAAGGAAAGTTGGTCTCGCAAGGCGAATTCGATCTCCCCGCCTTCACCGGCGTCAGCCAGCTCACCGTGCCCGAGGTCATTGAGCAGATCGGGCGTGAGAACATTCGCCCGCGCGACATTTACATGATCAACGACCCCTACGTCGCGAGCACGCATTGCAACGATGTGCACGTCATCAAACCGGTCTTCCACAACGACGACCTGGTGGGGTTCGTCTCCTCGACCGCTCACTGGTCCGACGTCGGCGGCGTGGCACCCGGATCCTTGAATTGCCGGGCTCGGACGCACTTCGAGGAAGGCGTCCGCATCCCCGCGGTCGCCATTCAAAAAGAGGGCGTGCTCAACGAAGACCTCCTGAAGGTGCTGTTGATCAATATGCGGGAATCGTGGGAGCGGCTCGGCGATTTCAACGCCCAGGTCGCCGCCTTGAAGGCGGGCGAGGCGCGATTGCTGGAGCTGCTGGATCGCTACGGCCACGACACCATGCTGACCGCGATGAGCGAGGTTCAGGACTACGCCGAACGAATGATCCGCGCCTCGCTCACCGCCTTGCCGAACGACACCTTCTATGCGGAAGACAGGATCGACGTCGACCTCACCACGGGCGAACCGAAAACCATTCGCCTCAAGCTCACCATCGAGGGCGATCACGCCATATTCGACTTGACCGAATCCGACGGCGCGGCGGGCTGCGGGATCAATTGCACGATTGCCGCGACCACCTCCGCGGTCTTCATCGCGATGGCCTCCATCCTACCGCCGATGCCCATGAATGCCGGTGTCATGCGGGCCATCGAGATTCGGGCCAAGAAGGGCTCGCTCCTCTGGGCGGTGCCGCCCTCGGCCATATCGGGCCTAGCGGCGACGAGCATGGAATGCGTCATCGGCTGCGTCATGCAATGCCTCAGCCAAGCCCTGCCCGAGCGCGGCGCCGGCAGCCCCTACAGCATCCTCAATGCGGTCTTTGCCGGGTTCGACGACCGCCCGGAATTTCAGTCTCCCTTCATCAATTATTCGTGGGGCTTCGGCGGGGTCGGCGCGACAAAAACCCAGGACGGCGCCAACGTCGTCGGCTCTCCCTACACCGCAAGCACGCAAAACATTCCGTGCGAGCTGCAAGAACGCCGCTACCCGGTGCTCTATTGGCGCTATATGTTCCGGCCGGATTCCGGCGGCCCGGGCGAGACGCGCGGCGGCCTGGGCCTCGACCAGCTCATTTGCTTCCCTTATTCGACCGGGTCGGTCTCCTGCATCGGCAATCGGGAGCGCTTCGGCCCGCCCGGCGTGTTCGGCGGGCAAAGCGGCGCGAAAGCGCGGCTGATCCTGAACCCGGAGAGTCAAAACGAAAACAACATCACCATTTTCGCCGTCAACCAATCGGTTGGCCTCGAAGACACGATGTCGTTCTGGTCGGCCGGCGGCGGTGGCTACGGCGATCCGTTAAAGCGCGACCTGGAGCGCATCGTCGAAGATATCAAAGATGATTATCTGACGTTGGCAGCGGCGGCGGAACAATACGGCGCCGTGGTGAAGGAAATCGACGCGCGCCGATTGCTCTATGAGATCGACGTCTCCGCGACCAAGGCCTTGCGGGAAAAAATGCAGGCCGCACGAAACTAAGCCGGCCAGCTCACAAGACAAAAGGAACGAGGCTTTGGGATCCTATCGGATTGGCATCGATGTCGGCGGCACCTTCACGGATTTCGTCGTCTACGACGTAGCGGCGCGCGAAATCGCGACCTTCAAGGTCCCGACGACGCCCGAAGATCCGTCGCAAGGCATTTTGGCCGGACTGGGCAAACTGGATATCGAAATGTCCGCGATCAAGGGTATCGCGCACGGAACGACCACCGCGACCAACCTGCTTATCGAGCGCAAAGGGTCGAACGCGGCCATCCTGGTCACGGAAGGTTTTCGCGATGTTCTCGAAATTCGCAGGGCCAACCGCAAGGAGCTCTACGACGCGCAATGGGTGCCGCCGCCGCCCCTGATTCCGCGCCGCAACCGCCTCGAGGTCAGGGAACGCCTATTTTGGAACGGCGAGGTCGCGCTGCCGCTCGACGAAGCCCGGCTCGCGGACGTCATCGAAACGTTGAAAGTCAGAGATATCGAAGCGGTCGCCATCTGCTTGCTGCACTCCTATCAGCACCCGAAGCACGAGCTCAGGGTGAAAGAGCTGGTGCAGAAGGCGCTGCCGGACGCCTTCGTCACCGCCTCCTCCGAAACCTCACAGGAGTTTCGCGAGTTCGAACGGAGCTCCACCGTCGCGGCCAACGCGTTCGTCGGTCCCAAGGTCAAGCGCTACCTGGATAACCTCGATGCCTCGCTCAAGAAATCGGGTGTCTCGGCCGGCGTCGCGATCATGCAATCGAACGGCGGCATCTGCACGGTTGAAGAGGCGGCGCAGCTCCCGGTCAAGCTGGCCCGCTCTGGCCCCGCGGGCGGGGCCATGGCGCTACAGCAGTTAGCGGCCTCGATCGAGGTGCCCGATCTGGTCGGCATCGACATCGGCGGCACCAGCGCGGACGTCTCGGTCATCGTCGATGGACGCCCCCGCTGGGCCAGCCCGTTGTTCGTCGAGTGGGGCGTGCCGCTCTTGTTCCCGAGCGTGGACGTGGTCTCGATCGGCGCCGGCGGCGGCTCCATCGCCTGGATCGACGAAGGCGGGGCGCTGCAAATGGGGCCCCAGAGTGCCGGCGCGGTACCCGGCCCCGCGTGCTACGGCATGGGCGGAGAAGAGCCCACGGCAACCGACGCCCACTTGGTTCTCGGGCAGCTTTCCTCGGAGCGCTTTCTCGATGGCGGCATGCATATCGACCCGGCACTCGCGCAGCAGGCGATTTCGCGGCGGATCGCCGAGCCAATGGGTATGTCCCTCACCGAAGCCGCCGAGGGCATGCTGAAAATTCTCGATAGCGCCATGCTCCAGGCGGTCCGGTTCGTGACCCTCGAGAAGGGTTACGACCCTCGCCGTTTTGCCTTGGCCGGCCTCGGCGGCGCGGGACCGCTTCACGTCGTGGAACTCGCGCGGCAACTTGGTATTTCCACGGCCATCGTGCCCCTGAACCCTGGCGTTCTGTCTGCCGTCGGGATGCTTTCGGTCGATATGGTTCAAGATCGCAGCCGGACGGTCTTGCGGCGCCGGCGGGCGGTCGACAACGAAAAACTGAGCAACACGCTCAACGACCTACGGGCCTCCATCGAGGCTGCCTTTGCCCGGCAAGGCGTTCCCGCCGAAGCAATTCGCTACGAGTATTTTCTCGACATGCAATATTACGGGCAGGTGTTCTCGCTTTCGGTCCAGCTCAGCCAAATGGGCGCGGCGCTTCGGCCGAAGCCCGAAGCATCGGCGCAAGACATTCGGCTCAGCGAAGAAGGTGTCCTTTCCGTGCCGCTGGCCGTGTCATCGTCGGAACCGATTTCAATCACCGAACCGGTCATGGCCGAAGCCACCGAAACCTTCCATAAGGAGCACCGTCGCGAGTACGGCCATGCCGACGCGGACCAGGAGGTGCAGATCGTGCATGCCCGCGCCTTCGGCCGCGTCGAGGTCGAGAAACCCGAATTCGTTCCCGCCTCGACCACCGCGGCCTCGCCAAGCGAGGCGCTGGTGGGTCGAAGGCCGGTCGTCTTCGAAGGCACCGAGATCGAGACCGACATCTATGACCGCAATCATTTGTCGACGGGCAACCGGATAGCGGGGCCCGCCATCATCGAAGAGAGCGTGTCGACCACCGTGTTGCCGCGCGACTCGTCCCTTGAGGTGGATCCATACGGCAATTTGCTCATAACGCTTCATTGATGTACGTGCCGCCCGCATTTCGCGAAGCGCGGATATCGACCCTCCACGAGCACATCCGAAGTGTCGGTTTTGGCACGCTAGTCACGCTGGGAAACGCTGGCCTGACCGCGAGCCACCTGCCGATGCTGCTGGATACCGCGGTCGAGCCTCATGGGCAGCTACGAGGTCACTTGGCGCGGGCGAACCCGCAATGGCGCGATGTCGGTCCAGAGATGGAAGGGCTCGCAATCTTTGTCGGAGCCA
>JAUVWK010000067.1 GCA_030604165.1 Alphaproteobacteria bacterium
GAGTTGGCAGCGCCCGGCTTTTGAGGGATAGTCCGCCCAGCATTGCGGGCAGACCCGGTGCGGAGCGTGATTTTCTTAATCTGGCGACCCGAGGAAGACTGGAAAAATTGCTAAACTTTGATACGCGAGGCGGCCTGTTGCGACCTGGCCATGCCACCTCGGTCGCGGCCCCTGCCTGAGGCCTTCAACCGGTCAACCAAAGCAAAAGATAGTGTCGGAAGAGACAGCAACCTTTGAGGCGCTGGGACTGAGCGCCGGGCTTTTGAACGCGGTCCGGGACGCCGGCTACGAAGTGCCGACGCCGATCCAGGACAAGGCCATTCCCGTCGTCTTGCTTGGGCGCGACGCCCTGGGCTGCGCCCAGACGGGCACCGGAAAGACGGCATCCTATACCCTGCCGATCATCGACATTCTCGATGCCGGTACGGCCAAGGCGCGCATGCCGCGCACCCTGATCCTGGCGCCGACGCGCGAGTTGGCTCAGCAGATCGCTGGCAATTTCGAGACCTACGGTAAGTATCACAAATTGGCTCACGCTCTTCTGATCGGTGGTGCGCCGTTCCTCGAGCAGGAGCGCGCCCTGGTTCGGGGGCCCGACGTGTTGATCGCGACGCCGGGACGCCTGCTCGATTTCGTCGAACGCGGCAAGCTTATGCTGGGCGGCATCAAGATTCTGGTCATCGACGAGGCCGACCGGATGCTCGATATGGGCTTTATCCCGGATGTGGAGCGTATCGTCAGCCTTTTGCCGCGCATCCGCCAGACGCTCCTATTCTCGGCGACGCTGGGCCCCGAAATTCGTCGCTTGGCGGATGCCTTCCTGATCAATCCCAAGGAGATCCGCGTCTCGCCGCCGGCCAGTGTGGCGCAAACGGTCAGCGACACGTTGGTGCGTGTCAGCCCGCGCGCCAAGGCCGATGTGCTGCGTAAGCTGATCGCCAAGGAAGACGTCCAGAGCGCCCTCATTTTTTGCAATCGTAAGAGAGATATTTCGGGTTTGCGGGAATCGCTGCGCCGGCATGGCCACAATGTGGCCGAGCTGCACGGCGACTTGCCGCAATATCGTCGCACCGAAACCCTTGACGCCTTTCGCCGCGGCGAGATCAGTCTGCTCGTCTGCAGCGACGTGGCGGGGCGCGGCCTCGACATCGACAAGGTCTCGCACGTGTTCAATTTCGACGTGCCGATCAACGCCGAAGACTATGTCCATCGTATCGGGCGGACCGGGCGCGCCGGCAAGGAAGGGCGCGCGATCACGCTCACCACGGCCGAGGATGGCAAGCTGGTCGATGCCATCGTTCGGCTGATCGGCCGCCCGATTCCGACGGTTTCAGCGGATGGGATTGCTGCGGAGAGCGGTAAGCAAGCGGACACCGACGCGACGGCCAAGCCCGCGCCCTCCGAGAGCGAACCCCGCAAGCCCAAGACCCGTCGGGGCGGGCGTGCCGCTCGGAGCAAAGATCAAGACGCGCGGGCCAAGGACGACCGCAGCGGCCGCGGTGGTAAGCGAGAGCGGTCTGGCGAGGGCGCCGACAAACCGGAGGTCGGCATGGGCGATCACGTGCCCGATTTTCTGAACGCGCCCGTGAGAGTTAGAAAGCGCCGGAGGACCGAGTCGTGAAGGCGATTTTCGTGATGGTCAAGTGCGAGTTGGGCCGCGCCTACGACGTGGCCGACAGCGCCGTCGAGACCATCGAGCAAATATCGGAGATCTATTCCACCTCGGGCCAGTACGACCTTTTGATCAAGGCCTACCTCGATCACGAGACGGATATCGGGCACTTTGTAACGGAAAATATTCAGACCCTGCCGGGCGTTCGCGACACCTTCACCATCATCACCTTCAAGGCATTCTCTTAAGCCCGATCCCTGACGGCTTCGGTGCCGATACGGTCAGGTTCCGGAACCCTCGATGGTTTCGGAGGCGAGCAGGCGCTCGACGAAGGCGGGCACGACCTCGCTTGCCCGGCCATAATGCCGTTCGGCGAACAGGGTCTCGCCGGCCGAAGGCTCGAGGTTCAACTCCACTGTATGCGCATGGCCGGCCTGGCGCGCCTCGGTCACGAAGCCGGCCGCCGGATAGACGTTGCCGGAGGTGCCGATGGCGACGAAGAGGGCGCACGATCCGAGCGCGGCGTAGGTTCGCTCGAGTTCCAGCGGCATTTCGCCGAACCAGACCACATGCGGGCGGAGTGCGCCGGACGTGCCGCAACTCGTACACGGCGTTTCCACGGTCAGATCCTCGTCGCGCGCGATTACCACCCCGCATCGCGCGCCGCGCGCCTTGCACAGTTCACCGTGCATGTGGATCAAGTTTCGGCTGCCGGCGCGTTCGTGCAGGTCGTCGATGTTTTGGGTCACCACGAAAACCTCGTCCGGCCAACTGGTTTCCAGCCTGGCCAGCGCGTGGTGGGCGGCGTTCGGGCGTACATCGCCGCCGACCAGCTGCCGGCGCCGGTCATTGTAGAAGACGTGCACGGCCGCCGGGTCCCGGGCGAAGGCCTCGGGTGTCGCCACGTCTTCGATCCGGTGTCGTTCCCAGATACCGCCCTTGTCGCGGAAGGTATCGATGCCGGACTCGGCCGATATGCCGGCGCCGGTCAGGACGACGATTGCGCCGGGCCCGCTCATCGTCTACCCGCGCTCCGGGCGGCCCTCATTCGCCGATGATCTTGACCAGCACGCGCTTGCGCCGCCGGCCATCGAATTCGCCGTAGAAAATCTGCTCCCAGGTGCCGAAGTCGAGCGCCCCGTCGGTGATCGCGGCCACGACTTCCCGGCCCATGATCTGGCGCTTGATGTGGGCGTCGGCGTTGTCCTCTCCGGTGTCGTTGTGGCGGTATTGCGCCACCGGCGCATGCGGCGCTATGTCTTCCAAGAACCGCTTGTAGTCTTGATGCAGTCCCTGCTCGTCGTCGTTGATGAAGACCGAGGCCGTGATGTGCATCGGGTTGACCAGGATCAATCCCTCTCGCACACCGCTTTCGGCGATGCAGGCGCGCACCTCGGGTGTAATGTTTATGAAATCCATGCGTGCAGGGACTTCGAGCGTGATTTCCTTGCGATAGGTTTTCATGGGTCGATTCCCGGATCAAAGAAACAGGGTCAAAACGCCAGTGTAGCCATACAGGCGATTGTGCGAGATTTCGCCGTTGCAGAAGAAGCCCACTAGCGGAACATCGCCCAACTCGCGCTCGATCATCTTCATTTCGCAAGAACCGGGGCCGAACATGTTTGGCCCACGGGCAACGCAGGAGTAGTAAACGGCGCCTCGGGGGGGACGTCCCGCGCGTTCCCTAATCGATCCCACCATGCGTACGAGGTCCTTCTCCGCGGCGGGCGCGTCGCGCCGGCAAAACTGCACGGTGTCCCCGGTTTCGACCATTTCGCCGATGGCGAGAAGCTGCCGCTCCTGGTCGACGCCCATGAGGTTGCGCACCATGAAATCGTCGGTATCGCTGCCGCGTACCGGGATGGCGGCGAAAATCATGCCGCCCACGCGACGCAGGTCGCTGGCGAGCAATTCTCCGATGTCTTCCTTGAACGCCGCCAAAGCCGGCCGGCCGTCGAGCTCCGCGATCACGTTGCCGTCGCAGGCTGTAATTTCGTGCTTGGTCCCAATCGGGGAGCAGCTTTGGCTCAGCGCCGTGACGACCGGAACTTGTTCCGAAAACAGCACACCTGAGACGCCGCCCGCGGTGGTGCCGTCGGCGAAATGCGCCACGTCGCCCTGCACCGACGACAGGCCGCCGACCAGAAAGCCGTCGATCTGATCGGCCAGCCGCGCGACGATTTCCGGGGTCCCGCTATTGCGCGGATCGGCATGAACGATCGCGAAATGACTGGCCGCGCTTTCCGCCCAGGCGCCGTTCCGCGCGGTGAATTCGTCCAGGTCCTGCGTCACCGTGCCGAACACGCGAAAGGCATCCGCCGGTAGATCCAAGACCATGATCGCCATTCCCGGCACCGCGAAATATTCCGTCCCGGTGGCGCAAACGCCGGTGCCGACGGCGCCCACCCAGTCGTCGATTCCGGTTTCCGCCCGCAGCTTCGCGACGATCCCCGGTAGGTTCCATTCGTCATTCTCGGAAACGTACAACAGACCCAAGCCGCCGTCCGGGTGGCCGAGCTGCGCCAGGCATCGTTCGGTCGCCGCCCGCCAATCATCGTCCGAGGCATGGCCGTAGGCGAACCTGTCGCTCGTCGAGCTTTGTTGCATAGCGGCTCCAGATTTTGACAGCTTCAGATTATCGCGCGTCGCCCTTGGTTCCAAGCGGGCCTGTCGGCCGCCCGCCACCGCTCCCGTTACTCGGTGGCTCGAACAGGCGGCTCAGGTGGGATCGGCGCTGAGCTCGCGGCCGATCCAGTGCGCGGCCCGCAGAGTTTCGGCGTCGGTTCCGCGTAGACCGATCACCTGCAGGCCGAGCGGCAGGCCGGTCGCTCCGACAAGGCCAGGAACGTTGACGGCTGGAACGCCCAGCGCTGTCCACAGCAGACAAAACATGCGGCTGCCGGTGCCGGCCAAGCCTTGTGGCGCTTCCCCCGGCGTGGCCGGCGTGATCGCGGCGTCATAGCCCTTGAGCGCGCCGGCGAAGCGCGCCCGCAACCTATGAAGCTCGGCCAGACTCGTGAGATAGGCGTCCGCGCCGATCCCGCGCCCGCGGAGCAGCCGATCGCGCAGCATGTCCGACAGGCGGCCACTATCGCGCGCATAATAATGCCACAAATAATGGGAGAACTCCCGGAACATAACCGTCTGATGCACGGGGTAGGCACGGTCGAACGCTTCGCCCAGCTCGATCGGAGCGGCACCCAGCCGCGCCGCGAGTGACTCGAATCGCTCCGCGCAGGCCGGCTCCATTTCCGGCCAGGCGAAGGTCCGCAGGAAAGCGAGCCGCGGGCGCCCGAGCGGCTCTTTGAGTGCGGCGCTCAGCCGGCTCGGCAGCTGCCCGGCGCTGGCTTCGTCGCGCCCGTCGTCACCCGAGGTCGCATCGATCCCAAGCGCCAGGTCCTGCGCCGAGCGGCCAAAGACGCCGACATGATCCAGAGTGTGTGAGAGCGCCAGCATACCGGTTCGCGGGATCAGGCCATAGCTCGGTTTCATGGCCCAGGCGCCGCAAAAGGCACCCGGCCGGATCACCGATCCGGCCGTTTGGCTGCCCACGGCAAGCGGCACCATGCCGGCCGCGATCGCGGCGGCCGAGCCGCTCGACGAGCCGCCGGGCGTGCGTGAAAGATCGCGCGGGTTTCGGGTTTTGTTCGACGCGCCGCAGGCCAGCTCGGTCGTCACCGTCTTGCCCAGGATTATCGCACCCGCCCGGCGCAGACGGGCGACGGCCGTCGCATCGTCCGTCGGGCGGCGGCTCGCGTCGGCGATGGTGCCGTTCGCTGTCGGTTGATCGGCAGTGTCGATGATGTCCTTGACACCCACCGGCACGCCCGCCAGCGGCCCGTTCGCACCGTCCCGATCGAGTCGCCGCGCAGCCTCCAGGGCGAGCCGCGGATCGAGGTGCTCCCAGGCTTCGACCCGGGGCTCGTTGGCCTCGACACGCGTCAGCGCCGCGCGGACGGTCTGCTCGGCCGTCGCCGAGCGGCCCCGGACCGCCGTGGCGATTTCGCTGGCGCTCGGGCAAATGGCCGGTTGCACCCCGCCGCTGCTGTTCCCGGTCACGGATCCTTTTCCCAATGGTTAATTCCTGGGCCCGATTTTCGCTGGCACCGAAAAATCACCTTTCTTCAAGCGCCTGTGGAGCGTTAACCGCATGATAGCATTCAAAGGCCACGATCGAGCGCGTTGAAATCGTTCTATAAGATGCACTCGGCGGTTTCGAGAAGATGATACGCAGACGATTGTTGACCCGGCTCGGGCTGGTCCTCGTGGTGGCCCTCGCCCTGACCCTTCCGTGGCGGCTTGCCGCGCAAACGCCGGCCGATCTTACGCGTGAGCTCGACGTGCTGTCGGGTTGGGTCGAAGAGGCGCAGAGCGCGAGTCTGACCTTTCTCGACATCATCGAGCAGGGCAGTGAAATCGACGCGCTCGCCTATGGGGTTCTGGCCGGCGAGATCGCTCCGGAACGGGCGCGCCAGACGGGCGCGGAGACCATCGGCGTAATGCGGCTGCGCTTCGAAGAAGCCGCCCAGCACATGGATGCCGAGCTAGAGCCACCGAGTCTCCAGGAAGAAAAGCTTGCGCAAACGGTACGCAACAGCGTGCGATATTTGCGCATGGTGCGCAATCAGGCCGAGCGCATGATCGAGACCAGCGAGTCGGCGTTGGCGGCGGCGCTCGACGACGATATTCGGGCTTATACCATCCTCGAACGCAAGAATCGGGACAACGCGATCCTGATGATCGAGAGCGAAAACGTGGCTATCGGCATGCAAATGGCCTTGCTCGACAAAACGGCGCCGCAACTCGAGCTGTTTCGCTCCTATTATTTTCTCAATGAGGCCATCATCGCCGTTTATCGCATGATGGGCGAGACCGGCCGGGAAGAGGCGGCGCCCTCGGACATGGCCCTGGATTCGGCCAACACATTCGTCGGCAGCGCGGCAACGGCGGTCGAAAACGGCAGGACGCTGGTCGGTGCCCAACGTGACGAGGCGGCTAGCGATTCAGAGTTGAGCGAGGGGCACGTGAAATGGGTCCTCGGCATCATGGACAACTACGCCAATTCGTTCGATGTCGAAGAACGGCTCGTGGATGTTGTGTCCGGTCTCGTCGACGCGTCGGCACAAACCGCCGCGGCGGATTCAAAGCAGCAGCTCCGTGAGAACTTCGTCGAAGTGGGCACCCTGATCGAGCGCCGGGTGGCGCTGACCAAGGCGCGTGTTCAATTGATCGGTCGGCTCCGCAAGCTTCGATAAGCCGCGCCGCCGCCTTGGCGCATTTTCCCCGCGCACAGAATACGTTCTAGGCTTGGGCCGCCGCGTGCCCAGCGGTTGGCCGGGCGCGCCTTGCGAATGCTTCGAGGTCGGAACCCGCTCTTGCCAAGACGTCGGCCCAGTCGCCGGAGACGCTCTGGCGGATCAGGGTCACGGATGGGTACCAGGGACAGTCGGTGCGGCCGTCCATCCAGCGCCAGCTGGGAACTCTCGGCACCAGGGCCCAAGTGGGGCTCCCCAGCGCTCCCGCGAAGTGCACCGCCGTTCCGGCAATGGAAATGACGAGGTCGAGCGCGTCGATCTGCGCGGCGAAGTCGTCCAGGTCCTCCACGGCGTCGGGCCAGTCGGCGATGACAATGCCATGCCGCTCCTCGAAGGCGGCGAGCTCTTCGGCGCGGGCGCCATATTGCAGATTGACGAACGAGACGCCTTCGACGCCGAATACCGGGAGCCAGTCGTCGAGACGCATGGTGCGCAAATGGCGCTCCAGATTGTTGGCGCCGCCCCGCCAAGCGATCCCCACCTTGAGGTTCGGCCCGAGCGCGGCCAGCCGCTCGCGCCAGCGTTGCACGGCGTCCGGGTCGGTCACGAGATAACGTTCATGCCCGGAAAAGCGGGCCTCGTCGGCACGGTAGACGCGCGGCAGGCTGCCGAACGCGACCGTGCAGTCCACCTCGGCCGGGGCCGGCCGCGACGTGCCGTCCGCGAGCCGGTCGCTGATTACTTGCGCGCCAGGAAACGAGCGCCCGAGCAGGACAACGAGCCGCGGCTCGCATTGCACCACGACGCGTTCGGCTCCCGCGATTATTTCATCGAGACAGGAGGCGAACATCACCACGTCGCCCGGTCCCTGCTCGCCATATACCAGTACGCCGCGCCCTTCGAGCGATGCGCCGGCCCATTCTGGAACCGTAAAGTCCCGCGGCGGCGAAGGGCAATCGGCGACCTGCCAGCGGGCCTCATAGTCCACCCAGCCGCGCGCGAAATCCCCGAGCTGAAGCCGCAGCAGCGCTCGGTTGAGGCGCGCTTCGCTCCGTTTCGGGGCGATGGCCAGGGCGGCGTCGAAGGCTTCTAGCGCTTCGCCGAAGCGGTGCTGCGCCTTCAGGTTGTTCCCAAGATTGTAATGCGGTTCGACTTGGTTCGGCGCGCTTGCCAGGGCGCGGCGAAAGTAGGGCTCTGCCTCGTCGAAGCGCCCTCTATCTTGGAGCGTGAGACCGAGACCGTTGAGCGCCGCCGTATGCTCCGGCGCCTGGCTCAGCGCCTGTTCAAACCGAGTAATGGCCTCGTCATCGGCGCCGTCGGCGCGCCAGGCATAAGCGAGCTTCACGAGCGTATCCGCGTCGTCAGGCCGGGCGGCGACGGCGCGCTCCAAGCAGGCCAGCGCCTCGGTAACTTGACCGAGGCGCCGCAAGGTGTCGCCATAGTTGGATAGAGCGATCGGGTGATTCGGATTGGCCTCGAGCGCGTGCCGGTAGCTGTCCGCCGCCCCCTCATAGTCGCCGAGCGCCTTGAGGGCGTTGCCGTAATTGAGGCGGATGGTCGGGTTGTCCGGTTCGAGCGCCAAGGCCGTGGCATGGTGCCGCACCGCGTCCTCATGACGCTCGAGCGTGCTCAGGCTGACGCCAAGGTTGGTATGGACGCCGGCGATTTTGTCATCGACCGAGAGCGCTTGTTCGAATCGGATGACGGCTTCGTCGGTTCGTCCCAAACCGAGTAGGAGGTTTCCTAGATTGACCAGCGCCCGAAGGTCGCGGGCATTGCGCCGCAGTGCCTTCAGATAGAGCGCCTCGGCCGCAACCAAGTCGCCCTCGCGGTGGTGGCGGACCGCGCGATCGAACATATCATTGCCTTTGGCCATGGGATCCTGCCCGCTGCGGCCACCGGAGTTGCCTCCAGACCTTAGGAAATCTCGGTTAAGGAAGTTTTGCGGCGCCGGGTGCCGCCGGGTGCGGCCCCGGGTGCGGCTATCGACAGGCCCTGTTGCGGCACGCGATGTTGGTTCTTATGCTGCCAGGGATCTGCTGCCAAAGGATGACCAAAATGGGCGAACCCGCTGAGGACCTTGGCTATGCCACCGACCTGGAGGTGATCGAGCGCCTAGTGCCGCTCTCCGGCCAGAGCCTGATCGATGTCGGCTGTGGCGATGGCGCCTTGGCCAGGGTCCTGGTCGAGCGCGGCGCGACCGTGCTAGGGGTCGAGGCCGATCCGATCCGCGCCGAAGCCAACTGCGCCGCGCCGACGGCCGAGCGCGTTACGCTGGTCGAGGGCGTTGCGCAGGCACTGCCGGTGGCCGATGGCTCGGTCGACGGCGTGATCTTCAGCAAGTCCCTGCATCATGTGCCGGAGGCGGACATGGCGCAGGCGCTCGTCGAGGCGCGCCGTGCGCTGCGGCCCGAAACCGGCTACCTCTATGTCTTCGAGCCAATGGTCGACGGGCCGTTTTCCGATCTGCTAAGGCCCTTCCACGACGAAACGGATGCGCGCCGGGCGGCGAGGGAGGCGATGCGCGATCTGGTGCCACGGCTTTTCGCCGCCGAGCGTGAAGTGCGCTATACGATCACCGCCGAATTCGACAACTTCGAAGCCTTGGTGAGCCGTATGGTGGGCCACACCTATAATGAATATCAGCGCCAAGACATCGAGACCGACGCGGTTCGATCGCGCTTCGAGACCGGCCGTGACGGAGATATTTTCCGCTTCGACCAACCCATGCGCGGCAATCTGTTCCAGACCGACGCAGCCGTGGTCCGGGTCTAGTGCCCCCTGTCATACCACCGCCGCAGGTGGCTCATCGGCTTGCGTTGCTCTCCACCGACGCCATGGCCAAGGCCGATTCCGCAGCAATCGCGGCTGGCACGGCGGGCCTCGTGCTGATGGAAAACGCCGGGCAAGCGGTGGCCCGCGAAACCCAGCTTCGTTGGCAACCGCGTCCGGTGCTTGTGCTGTGCGGTCCGGGCAATAATGGCGGCGACGGTTTTGCCGTCGCGCGGCTCCTGAGCGAGGCGGGTTGGCCCGTGCGCGTGGCGCTGCTCGGCTCTCGCGACAAGCTCAAGGGCGATGCCGCTGCCATGGCGGCGCGCTGGAACGACACGGTTCTGCCGTTGACGGTCGATGCTTTGGAAGGCGCCGAGTTGGTGGTCGACGCCTTGTTTGGCGCCGGCCTGGCGCGCGACCTGGAGGGGTCGGCGCGGGCCGTGGTGGAGGCCGTCAATACCCGCGAACTGCCCTGCGCCGCGGTGGATATCCCGAGCGGCATTCATGGCGATACCGGCGCGGTGATGGGTGTCGCGATGCGCGCCGATCTGACCGTAACCTTTTGTCGGCGTAAGCCGGGTCACTTGTTGCTGCCCGGCCGCCTGATGGCGGGCAAGGTCGTCGTCGCCGCTATCGGCATACCCGACGCGGTGGTCGAAGCACTCGATGTTCGGCTCCACGAAAACGCTCCGGCCTTGTGGGAGGCGCAGTTTCCATGGCCAGCTCTGACGGACCACAAATACAGCCGGGGCCACGCGCTGGTGGTCGGCGGTGGCGCCGCACCGACCCGTAACGCGCCGCGCGCCGCGAGCCGCGCCGCGCCGGTCGCGGGGGGGCCGCCCGCCTCCACCACCGGCGGGCGCCGGCTCTATTTTTGGGGCGGC
>JAUVWK010000008.1 GCA_030604165.1 Alphaproteobacteria bacterium
CAGCGCCCCAACGCGGTCGGCGCGGAGGGCGCGCTCACCCGCTTCGGCAGCGGCGAGCCCGCGCGTTTCGACGCCAAGCGCGTTTGACCCCGGCAACCAGAGACTGAGCCATGACCATCGATTACCAGGAAAAGATCCCCAACAACGTCAATCTAAGCGAGGACCGCCGGTTGCAGCGGGCGCTGGAACGCTGGTTGCCCGGCTATCAGCAGTGGTGGCACGAGCAGGGCCCGGCCGATAGCGAGGCCATGGAGGTCTATCTGCGCACGGCGATCAGTGTCGAGGCCGGCGGCTGGGCCAACTATGGTTATGTGCGCATGCCCGACTACCGCTGGGGTATCTTCCTCGCCCGCCCGGAGCCGGACCGCCGGGTCAATTTCGGCAAACATAAGGGCGAGCCCGCCTGGCAGGAGGTGCCGGGGGAATACCGCTCCGAGCTGCGCCGCCTGATCGTCACTCAAGGCGACACGGAACCGGCCTCGGTGGAGCAGCAGCGCCACCTGGGCAAGACCTGCCCATCGCTTTACGACCTTCGCAATCTGTTCCAGGTCAATGTCGAGGAAGGCCGGCACCTTTGGGCCATGGTCTATCTGTTGCACGGCTTTTTCGGCCGCGACGGCCGCGAGGAAGCCGAGGCCATGCTGGAGCGCCATTCCGGCGATCCCGACAAGCCGCGCATCCTGAACGCCTTCAACGAGAAGACCACCGACTGGCTGTCGTTTTTCATGTTCACTTATTTCACCGACCGGGACGGCAAATACCAGCTCGCCTCGCTCGCCGAATCCGGCTTCGATCCGCTCTCGCGCACCTGCCGCTTCATGCTGACCGAAGAAGCCCATCACATGTTCGTCGGCGAATCCGGCATCGGCCGCGTGGTCCAGCGCACCTGCGAGGCGATGAACGCCCACAGAAACGACGATCCGCGCAGCCACGGCGTCATCGATCTGCCGACCATCCAGAAATATCTCAACCTCCACTTCAGCGCCTCGGTGGATTTGTTCGGGCAGGAGCTTTCCACTAACGCCGCCAACTACTTCACCATGGGCCTCAAGGGGCGCTTCCAGGAAACCCGGATCGACGACGATCATCGCCTCGCGGATGCCACCTACACGGTGCCCGAGGTCAAGGACGGCGCCATTGCCTTGGTCGAGGCGCCGGCGCTGACGGCCGTCAACGAGTGCCTGCGCGACGATTACATCGCCGACTGCCAGCGCGGTGTCGACAAATGGAACCGGATCATTCGCGACGCCGGCATCGAGGTCACGCTGACGCTGCCGCACCGGGCCTTCAACCGCAAGATCGGCGTCTGCGCCGGCCTCGAGGCGACCCCCGACGGCCGCATCATCGCGGCAGCCGAGTGGGAGAGCGGCCGCGCCGACTGGCTCCCGAGCGCGCCGGACCAGAGCTATGTGCAGTCGCTGATGGCGGCGGTGACCGAGCCCGGCAAGATGGCCAACTGGATCGCCGCCCCGGCCAAGGGCATCAACGGCAACCCGATCGCTTTCGAATATGTCCGCCTGAACTAGGGCGGTCTCCGTTCAAGCGGCACCAGCCAGGCGTTCGGAGTTCAGCGGTCGATGCGGCATTCGATGCGCCAATCGACTGCACCGGCTTGGTCGCGTTTGTCGTAGTTCACGCGGCGCTTCTTGAGCTCGGCACGCGCGTGCGCGACAAGGTCTTTCTTAAGCTTGGCCGGAATCTCGTCGATATAGAAGGTGAGCGTAATCGGCCCGGGCTTTTTCCTCGCCGGTTTCTTGGTCGCAGCTTTTTTCGTTTTGTTATTGTTGTCCCAAATGTCGTCCCAGCCGCTCCGGTAGGCGGGCGTTTTCACGTTTGAAAAATACCCGTAATGCACCTCGCCTGCGCCGCCGACCGACTCGCGGGCCGACTTGTCCGGCGCCTTGCTGTCGGCGCCCGACTTGTCCGATGCCTTGCTGCCTGCGTCCGACTTGTTTTCGGAAGACTCCTTGGATTTGACGTCGGCCCCGGATTTGACGTCGGCCCCTGTGCCGCCACCCGTTTTGCCTTCCGACTTGGGCGCCGCAGTCTTCTCGGGTTTGGCTCCCTTGGTGTTGCTGGAATCGCTCAGTGCCTTGCTTACCTGTCTTTTTTTCCACCGAATCGCCAGCCCGCTCGCCTTCCCGGTCAGCCCAAGCGTACACTGCCGTGGGCGACCGGTAAGGCGAGCGGGCTGGTGCCGTTGAGGCCAAGCATATTTCTGTAATGGGCCTCTCTCCGTCAAGCCCCCCGTATCGTTTTTTGGTTGTGATAACGCGCTACGCCGCGCGATAGCTCTGGGCTAAGAATCATTCCGGTCCGGCGGAGCGTCAAACCACGAAACCGCAAGGAACGGTTGGACATGGCGGAATTCATCGGCGCGGAGCATCGATTTCACGATCCCGATTACGGGCGCGAATGGGCGGATGAATTTGTGCCAACGCCGCCCCGGTTGGCGCTTTTCGATTTCATTCTCTCGGCCATCGCGAATCGCGATCTGCCGCGCCAACACGTGGTCGAGCTGGGCATCGGGCCCGGTTACATGGCCCGGCATATCTTGGAGCGGAGCGAGGCCTTTTCCTATGAGGGCGTGGACTTCTCCGACGCGATGTTCGATATCGCCCGAGAAACCCTCGGCGATCTCATGACGCGGGTCAGCTTGACCTCCGCCGATTTGCTCGAGCGGGACTGGACAAGCCGCCTCGCGAACCAGCCGGGCGCCATTATATCGACCTGGGCCCTGCACGATTTGGCCAGCGAGCGGGCGATTGCCGACGTCTACGCCGCGTGCCATCAAGCGCTGCCGCAAGGCGGGGTTCTGGTCAACGGCGACTTCATCAAGCCGGATGGCACGAAGTTCGCGTATGAAGCGGGGCGGATAGCCATCGGCCGCCATCTCGAATTGCTGAAGGCGGCCGGTTTCGAAGCGCCGCAATGCCTTGCCCGCTTCGAGCTGAATGTCGCTGCACCGACGCCCGCGAACAACTACGCTTGTTTCTTTGCCGAGCGCTAATGAGCTCCTTGGCAAAAGTCGGCCAAGGGAGAGAAGGACCGGTTATGGGAGACGACTCGGTTTCCGTCGACCGGACATCGACACCGCCGACCGTCACGTTCGCGGCGAGCTTTAACGTCGCCGTGCCGTTTGTCGACCGCCATCTCGAGGCGGGACGCGCGGACAAGGTCGCGATCAGGACCGCCGGCGGCGGCGGCGACGTCAGCTATGGCGAGCTGGCGGCGAACGTCAACCGCACGGGCAACGCGCTGCGTGGCGTCGGCATGGCGCCGGGCGAGCGCATGTTGATGATGGTCAAGGACGGCCCGGAATTCTTTTACCTGTATTGGGGCGCCATCAAGGCGGGCATCGTGCCGGTCCCGGTCAACACGCTGTTCCGCGCCGCCGACTTTGTCTTCGTGCTCGAGGATTCGGGCTGCGCGGGCTGCGTCTACTCGCCGGAGTTCGCGGCCGAAGTGCTGCCCGCGCTCGACACCGCCAGGCCCGGTCCCGCCCATCGCCTGGCCACCGAAGGCGCCGGCACGACCGTGGCGTCGCTCATGGCCGAGGCTTCGAGCACCTTGGCGCCGGCCCCGGCGACGGCCACGGACGACTGCTTCTGGCTCTATTCATCGGGCACCACGGGCCGCCCCAAGGGCGCCGTCCATGCCCACCGGTCCATGGTCTTGACCAGCGAATATTGCGGCGTCAATACCCTTGGCTTGCGCGAGGACGACATCTGCTTTTCGGCGGCCAAGCTGTTTTTCGCCTATGGCCTCGGCAACGCGATGAGCTTTCCGCTCTGGGTCGGCGCCTCGACCGTGTTGCTGCCCGGTCCGCCGACACCGCGCAGCACCTTCGAGGTCATCGAGCGGTTCCGGCCGACGGTCTTTTTCGCCGTGCCGACGCTGTATGCGGCGCTGCTGAAAGCGCTGGAGACCGAGAAACCCGATCTCTCGTCGCTGCGCCTTTGCGTCTCGGCCGGCGAGGCCCTGCCGGCCGACATCTACCGGCGTTGGCGGGAGCGGGTCGGTGTCGACATCCTCGACGGCATCGGCTCCACCGAGGCGCTGCACATGTTCATCTGCAATCGCCCCGACGACATCAAACCCGGTCATAGCGGCCGTGTCGTGCCGGGCTACCGGGCCCGCATTCTCGGCGACGACGGCAACGAGGCGGAAGCGGGCGCCAGCGGCCGGCTGATGATCGCCGGCGATACCACGGCCAAATATTATTGGAACAACCCGCAGAAGACCGCCGCCACCATGGTCGAGGGTTGGCTCGACACCGGCGACACCTATATCCGCGACGCGGACGGCTACTACCTCTATTGCGGCCGCAACGACGACATGATGAAGGTGGGCGGCATCTGGTGCTCGCCCTTCGAGATCGAGGCCAAGCTGATCGAGCACCCCAAGGTGCTGGAGGCGGCGGTGGTCGGGCGCGCCGACGGCGACGAGCTGATCAAGCCGGCGGCCTTCGTCGTTCTCAACGATCCGGCCGAAGCGGGCGAGGCGACAAGCGAGGCGCTGCTGCGGCATTGCAAACAGGGGCTGGCGAAATACAAATATCCGCGCTGGTTCGAGTTCGTCGACGACCTGCCGAAAACCGCGACGGGCAAGATTCAGCGCTTCAAGTTGCGCTGACGCGCCGGGTTGACCCGGCGCACCGGAAGATGGCCTTCTGTCATGCAGACATCCAGCGGACTGGACAACCGATGAGCAGCCCATCGCGTGGCACGTCGCGCTCCCTCAAGGCGGCGGATTTCGAGGCGGTGGTCGAAATAGACCGCCGCATCACCGGCCGATCGCGCCGGGTCTTTTTCGAACGGCGCCTGAAGGCAGCGCTTGCCGATCCGGCCGGTTTCCTCGTCGTCGCGGTGGAGGTCGAGGGCGTCTTCGGCGGCTTCGCCATCGCCCGTATGCAGAACGGAGAGTTCGGCGACGATCGCCGCGTCGCCGTCCTGGATGTGATGAGTGTCGATCCGAACAGCCAACGAGGCGGCCTCGGCACGGCGCTGCTCGGCGCCATCGCGGCGCGCATGAAAAAGCGCGAGCTGCACGAGCTGCGCACCCAGGTCGGTTGGCACGACCAGGCGCTGATCCGGTTCTTTGCGGCGCGCGGCTTTTCGCTGGCGCCGCGACAGGTGCTGGAGCGCGCCACCGACGCGACCGTCGGCACGCCGGAGCCCGATATCGCGACGCAACGCATGGACGCCGGCATGCCCGATCACAGCAATCCCGCGGCGGACGATTTCGTGGCGCTGCCGCACGACCGCACGCTGGTCCGCTCGATGACGGCGGACGACCTTGCCGCGATCGTCGCCATCGATGCGAAGCTGACCGGGCGCGATCGCCGCGCCTACTACGATGTCAAGCTCAAGGAGATGATGGATGAGAGCGGGGTGCGCGTCTCGCTGGTCGCCGAGGCGGACGACCGGCCCGTGGGCTATATCATGGCGCGGGTCGACTACGGCGAGTTCGGCCGGGCCGAGCCGGCCGCCGTGATCGACAGCATCGGTGTCGAACCCGATTCAGGCCGCCACGGCATCGCCTCCGCCCTGCTCTCGCAGCTTATGACCAACCTGAACGCGCTGCACGTCGAGACCGCGCGGACCACGGTCACCTGGAACAACTTCCCGCTGCTGGGCTTCTTGCACCGCGCTGGGTTCCGCCCGGCGCAACAGCTCGTCTTGAGCCTGCCGGTAACCTAGTCTTTCGCGCTTACGACGCCTTGGCCAGTTGGCCGAGCTGGGCCAGCTTTTCATGGCGGAAGGCGCCCCAGATGGCGGCGCCGATGGCCCCGGCGTAGATGGAATCCGGGTGGCTGAAGGCGTTCACGTCGATCTTGAAATCTGCGATCGTCTCCTTGAGGGCGGCGAGCAGGCCGACATCGAGGGCGAGGCCGCCGGTCAAGAGCAAGTCGCCCTCGGTCACCTTGATAACCCGCAGCAGCTTGACCAACCGCGTCGCCATGGAGAGGTGGATGCCTTTCAGGATGTTGGACGTCGAGATCTGGCGCGAGACCATGTTGATCACGTCGGTCTCGGCCAACACGGCACAGATGCTGGAGACCTTCTCCGGGTCGTCCGCCTGAAGCGACAGCGGGCCGATCTCGTCCTGGGTGATGCCCAGATAACGCGCGATGTTCTCGAGGAACTGCCCGGAGCCCGAGGCGCATTGCGAGGTCATGCGGTAGCCCAGCACCTTGCCGCGCCCGTCTACCGTGATGGCGCGGCCGTGCAGCGCGCCGATATCGAGGACCGCGCGCGACGAGGGCTTGAGATGAACGCCGCCCCGCGCATGGGTGGTCATGGAATAGAAGTGGCCGGTGGCGAAGGCGAGATTCTCGGCCTCGCCGGTGGTGGCGGTGTAAGCGATGTCGCCTTCGGTGACGCCGGCCTCGCCGACCACGTCCTTGAAAGTATCGTGGGCCAGCTTGTGCTGGTCGCGCCTGCGGATCTTTTCGGTACGCTTCGAGAGCCACTTGATCTCGCCTCGGCCGCCGTTCTCCACCTCGAAGACGACCGCCTTGATGGCGCCGGTGCCGACATCGATGCCCGCGGTGATCGCCATGCTGTTGCTCCTTGGTATTAGCTCTCGAGCGCCCGCCGGGCGAAGGTGGCGGCGCCGAGGGCACCGGTATAAATGGACGCCGGGTCGATATTGATGGTCATGTCGCCGTAGTTCTCTTGGACCACCTTCTTGAGCTCGCGCACGGCGGCCTCGTTGTTGGCCACGCCGCCGGTGAAGGTGAACTCGTCGGTGATGCCGCCCGAGCGCGAGACGATGGACATGGCGCGCAGAATGATCGCGCGGTGGAGCCCGGCTAGAATGTCTTCGCGCTTCTCGCCGAGCGCCAGGCGGTCGCGAAACTCGGCCCCGGCGAACACCGTGCAGGTCGAGTTGATGCGCACCGACTTGGTCGCCTTCATGGCCATGGGGCCGAGCTCGTGCAGACCCATGTTCATCTCGTCGGCGATATAACCGAGATAACGCCCGCAGCCGGCGGCGCAGCGGTCGTTCATCTGGAAGTTCTCGACGATGCCCTCGGCGTCCACTTGGATGGCCTTGGTGTCCTGGCCGCCGATGTCGAGGACCGTGCGGGTCTTGGCGTACATCACATGGGCGCCGAGCCCGTGACACAAGATCTCGGAGCGGATTTGCTCCTTCGGGAACGGCAAGGTGACCCGGCCGTAACCGGTGCCCACCACATAGGCCTCTTCCAGATCCACGTCGAGCGCCTCGCGCATGGCCGCCTGCACCGTCTCTTCGCTCAGATGCAGCGCGGAGGCGCGCTCAATCACGCGGGCCAGGCCGCGTCGAAATTTTTCCGCCAAGCCGCCGTCGGGCGGCCGGTTCTCGACGTCGATGATCGATTTGTCGTAGGTGTTGAGAAGCGTGTCGAAGCTGATGCCGGTCTCCTTGGCCACATCCTCGCCGATTTGCATGACCCGGGAACCCGCGATGTCGCGGAAAAAATCGGATTTGCGCTTGGCGCCGCGCTGAAACAAGCCGGGCGCCTCCGCTTCGATGCGGCCGAAGACCTCGTCGAGGGCTTCGCGCAGGCCCGAGGCCTTGGGCTCGGCGTGCGACTTGCAGGTCTCCCGCAAGTCCGCGAGCTGCTCGAGGAACTGCTCCAGCCGGATGGAGAGCTCGAGGTCTTCCATCAGGTCGGCCATGGCGTCGCCGGTGACGGCGTTGCCGAGGCCGCGGCCGAACAGTGTGAGGCGGGCGCCGACGCGGGCCTCCTGCTTGGCGACCGCCGCGGCGGTGTCGTAATTGGAGCGCGAATTGGTAATGCCCTGGCCGAGAACCTCGTAGTTCTCGTCCATCAGCACCGCCTTGGTGGTGGTCGAGCCGAGGTCGATTCCGATATAGCACTTCATGGCTGCGTCCTCGCTCTGCCTCAGGCGGCCCGGTGCGCGCCGCCGCGCCGTTTCTGGTCGATCATCTGGAAATAACTTTCCAGCCGGTTCTTGACGTTGGCGGGCGAGAAGTAGCGCGGGTCCACGAGGTCGGTCTCGATGAAGGCGGCGGGCTTGCCGGTCCGCTTCTCGATCTCGCGCATCATCATCAGCTGGCCGGCGGAGAAGCTGTTGCAGCTCTTGATCGAATTCACCAGGAACCCGTCGGCCTGGTAGGCCTCCATGTAGTGCTGGATCATATCCACGCGCATCGGCAGGTTGCGGTTCGTGTAGCAGCCGAGGCAATAGTCGGCGAGGCTTTCCAACGGCCGCTCGGGGTCGTGGCGGAAGCCGTCATAGTCGTAGACGCCACCCACCTTGGTGTAGGTGCTGGCCACCACCACGGCGCCTTCCTCATAGAACATCCGCCAGAAATCGCGGAACGAGGTCCAGTTGGGCGGCCCCTCGACGACGAAGCGATACTTTTCCGCCGCCATCTCGCCGTCCGGCGTGACCGGCCCCTTGCCGGCGGCGATGCGTTGTTCGATCTCCTGCCTCAGCAAGCGATAATATTCGACCGCCTCGTCGGTGCCCCGGAAGGCCGTGAAGATGGGGCCGATGTAAAACACCCCGCCGAAATAGGCATCGATCGGCGAGGGGCGGTTCTTGGCGCTCTCCAAAACCCAGACAAAGTTCTCTTCCGCCGCCGCCGACCGCCGCAGGTTCTCGCGCAGCCGGTCGATGTCGAACTTGACGCCGCTGATCTCTTCCAGGGCCGGAATCACCTCGTCCTTGAGCTGCTTGACGACGTAGTCGCGCATGTTCTTGGTGGCCTTGCCGTCGCCTTCGTAGGGCACGTGCAGCATCACCGTGCGGCACCCATATTGGTCGCGCAGCAGCTCGAACCACTTCATGAAGGTGAAGCAGCCGGTATAGGACAGCAGCAGCAGGTCCGGCACCGGCATGGGCTTGCCGTTGGGCGCGATCGCACCCTTGGCCATGTGACCGAGGTCGGCCTTGACGTAGGTGCAGACATCCTCCGAGAGGCCCATCTTCTCGGCATCCGCGATCAGCTTGCCCGAGAGCTTGCGCATGCCATTCTGGATCGCATTGATCTCCGGCAGGTTGTTGAGTATGCCGAAGCACATCAAGAGCTCGTTGAGATTCCCCGGCACATAGGTGGAGGAAACCTTGAGGCCCAATTCCTTGGCCCGGGTGAGCTTGTCGTAGTTGTCGGCGATCATCGCCTTCTGCTTGAGCATCGAAGGCTCTTTGACGACCTCTGCCGGTGACTTCGCGGCGCTCATGCTTCACTCCACAGTTTGATGGAATCGGCGAAGGTGCCCGCCTGCTCGCGGATCGGCTGCATCTGGCCCGAGTTCTCCGCGTATTTGAACGAGATGTGCGGGATGTTCTCGCGCGTCAGCGCGTTGGCCAGCATCGGGCGGTCGAGCAGCGCCGGGTCGCAGAAGCTTGGCGCGGCAAAGATCACGCCCTCGGCGCCCCGCTGGCGCACGGCCTCGATTAGATAGCGGCCCTTGCGGCTGCCATCGGGCTCGTACTTGGCCGCGGTCTCGGTGGAATATTTCAGGAAGGCCCGCGCCAGATTGGCGATGGGATCGCCCGCCGCCGGCACCGCCCGCAAGAGCCAGCGGCCGACCAGCATGCAGTCGTCATCGACGATGTAGCAACCGGCGAACTCGATCGACTTGATGAGGTTCAGCGGCGGCTGCTCGCAAAACATGCCCTGCAAAATGACGCGGCAATTGTCGCGCATGGGCTGGTCGTCGGCCGCGGCCGCCGCGAGGTAATCCTGCAAGAGCTGGGAGTGGGCCTCCACGGGCAGGATCATGCCGGCCCGCATCAGCAAATAGACGTGCCACGACGGCGCCTTCCAGGGCTCCCGGGCGCGGAAATCGTAGACCGCGTTCACCAGCCTGCGGTTCTCGTTGTAAACGGCGATGGAGCGGCGAATGTCGTCGTCGCTGATGGTGCGGCCGCAGATGCCTTCCAGGCCCTGCCTCAGCTCCTGCAGCTCGTGGACGTAGTAGTTGCCGCCGATCTCGTCCTTGTAGTTCTGCGGCACGTCGAAATAGCGCACATAGAGCTCGGGATACATCAGCTTCCACATGCCCGAGAGATTGCGAATCACATCGCAGATGCTGGGGAACAACATGCCGTCGACGAAATCGAGCCGCTTGCTGACGGCGAGCTCGACCGTCGAACGCGGAATGCGGCAGATATAGCTTTGGTAATAGGCGTCGCCATGAATAACTTCGAGATCCTCGCCGCCGCCGAGAATGCCGAGCGGCAGCATGCCGCCGGCGTGGATTAGCTCACGCGGCACATAGACGGGCATGTAGCCGACGACCTTGCGGCCCTGCTCCGCCGCCTTCCATTCGCGCGCGGCCGCAAAGCTCAGATCCTCGTAGAGCGTCTGACAATAATCGATAATCTCGGACACTTGCTGCATGGCTCAGCGGTGCTCCCAGCGCGCCGGGCGTTTCTCGAGAAAGGCCTCGAGCCCCTCGACCGCGTCGTGCGTGTGCATCAGGCTCTCCAGATAAAGCGTCTCGACCCGATCCAGGTCGGCCGCCACTTCCGCCGCGAAGCGCCCCCGGGCCGCCGCCACGGCAAGGCGTAGCGAGCTCGCCGAGAGGGCGGCCAAGTTGTCGTCGAAATAGCTCAGCGCGGCGGCCTCGGGGTCGGGCTCGGCTGAGAGGGCGAGGCCGATCTCGGCGGCGCGCGCGCCACTTATGCCGCGGCCCGAATAAAGCAGATCTTCGGCGTGCTGGCGGGCCACCAGCCGGGGCAGCAGACAGCTCGCCGCCGGCGCGAACACGGCGAGCTTGATCTCCGGCTGGCCGAGGGTGGCGTCGGGCGCGACGAAAATGAGATGTCCGGCCGTGGTCAGCTCGAGCCCGCCGCCGAGGCACTGCCCCTTGACCGCCACCAGGATCGGCGCGGGGCAGGCCAACATCTTCTTGATCAGCGTGTGCAGGCCGTTGAGCATGGCCGCGCATTGCGCGGGCAGGTGCTCCTCGACGCTGGCGCCGAAGCTGAAGTGAGGCCCCGCGTGGTCGAGCAACACCGCGTGAAGGTCCGGCGTCTCAGCGACATCCGAGACGGCGGCGTCGAGCGCCGCGATCATCTCGGCGTCGACGACATTCGCCTTAGGGCGGTCGAGCCGGAGCCGCAAGAGCCGGCCGTCGCGCTCGCGCCAGCTCTTGAGAGGGCCGTCAGTCATTCGCCGAGGCTCCCGGCATTAGGCTCTCGATGAGCTCCGGCGTCCACGGCGCGCCGACGGCGAGCGCCTGACGCAATTTGACGAAGTCGATCTCGCGCCCAGTTTCCCTGGTGCCCTCGTTGAAGGCGCGGAAGCCGGTGCGCGCCTCGTTCATCATGTTGAGCGCCAGCCAGGAGCGCGCGTTCTCCTTGTTGCGGTTCCAGGCATCGAGCTTGGGCTTGCGCAGCTCCTCGATGCTCTTGGTCATGCATTCGGGAAAGGTGAGCAGGAGCTTGGTGCAGACGCGCTCGACCGCCTCGTCGAGCAGGCTCAGATCCACCTCGCCCTGCTTGATCAAGGCGCGTCCGGCCTTGAAGTCGTCGCCGGTTTTGAACTCGCCGTGGACGATGCGCCCATATTCGTCGAGCAAGCGGTCGCTGATGACGCACGGGTTGGCGACGAATTCGCCGTTCACCTTGAGGGCCGGGACGATCTCGGAGACGATGCCCAGCCGATAGGCCTTGTGCGCCGAGAAGGGCTCGCACAGCGTGGCCGAGACCATGGCCTGCTCGCAGCCGATCATTACCGGCAGAAAGTCGGTGGAGCCGCCGATGGCGGCGGAGCCGTGCTTGGGGCCGGCCTGACCGAAGTTGGCGAGGTCCTGGGCGATCGAGAAGTCGCAGGCCATGCCGGCCTCCTGGCCGCCGCCGATGCGCATGCCGTTGACGCGGCAGATAACCGGCTTGTCGCAGCCGAGAATGGCGCTGACCATATCGTTGAACAGGCGCATGTACTGGCGGTATTCCTGCGGATTGCCGGCGTAGTACTCGGCGTATTCCTTGGTGTTGCCGCCGGTGCAAAAGGCGCGATCGCCGGTGCCGGTGAAGACGACGGCGTTGACCGCGCGGTCCACCGAGGCGCGGCGGAAGGCGAGGATCGCGCCCTTCACCATCTCGGTGGTGTAGGCGTTGTATTGGGTCGGGTTGTCGAGCGTGATCCAAGCGTTGAACAGGCCATCGGCAATCGAGCCATCGGGCCGCTTGGCCGGGCGCCTCTCATAGAGAATGCCGGGCACGATGGTTTCCGACTCGGCGACCAAATTATGGTCGACCAGGGTTGCCGGCTTGGTCTCTCGGATGACGGCGTCGGTGTCGGACATCGTCGCTCAAACTCCTTGCGATTGATCGTCGCTCAATGCGTCGGCACCAGGATGGCCCGGCGCTTGAGCTCATGGGCGTGTGCGGCGGCAAAGACGTCGTTGATATCGTCCAGCGGATGCTGCTCGACAAAGGGCAGGACCTGGATCTTGCCGTCCAGGATCAGCTCGAGAGCGTCCGGATAAAGCTCCGGCGTACAGCCCCAATTGCCGAGCGCCCGGGCGTGGAAGGCCATGAGGTTGGATAGCCGTAGCTCCACCTTGTCCATGGTGAAGCCGACGACACTCAGCGTCGCGCCGTGGACCAGCAGGCCGTAAGCGGCCTGTTGCCCCGCGGCCGCGCCGGAGCATTCGAAAATGAACCACTCGGTCGCGGGCAGCCCTTGCGCCTTGGCGAAGGCGCCGACCGCCTTCTTTAGCTCGCGGCCGCCGATCTCGCCGGCGTTGAAGACCTTCGCGGCGCCGTATTCGGCAATCGCTTCCAGCTTGGCATCGTCCACATCGACGGCGACCACGGTGGCGCCCAGGGCATTGGCCACCTGGACCGCGTAGCCGCCGACCCCGCCGACGCCGATGACGACGGCGAGGCTGCCCGCTTTCACGCCGGCCTGCAGCGCCGCCTGGTAGGGCGTGGTCACGGCGTCGGCCATGACCGAGAGGTCGGCGAGGGTCATGCCACGGGCGTCGAGGCGCGCCTCGTCCACCGCGCAAAGTCCGTTCACGGGCACGGTAATGTGGCTGGCGAAGCCGCCGTGGATGTCGTTGCCGGGCATCTTCTGGGCGCGGCAGATGGTGCCGCGGCCGCGTTTGCAAAGGTCGCATTCGCCGCAGGGGATCACCGCGGCGACGATCACCGCCTGGCCGGCCCAGGCCTCGGCCCCGGCCCCGACCGCCATCACGCGGCCGCTGATCTCGTGGCCGAGCGTGAGCGGCAAGTCGTGATTGCAGCGGACACCGTCATAAAGAAAGCCCAGGTCGGTGTGGCAAACGCCGCAGCCGCTGATCGCCACCGTCGCCTCGCCGGGCTCCGGCGCGCGCGGTTCGAACGCGGTTCTGCTCATGGGGGCGCCGACGGCGGTCATCATCCAACGGTGCGCGGAATCCGTCATGTTATGCCTTGCTCCCGGGTGTTCTCTCGATCCTGCCCTTCCCTCCGAGCCGTCCCCCAAAGACCGCCGACAAGGCCGCCAGAGCGCTAATCCATAATTTAGTACCATAATACCAATTTAGGCGTATGTCCATAGTTAATTTGGGGATTTTGCGGTTATCGCGTGGGGGTCAAAGCGTTGTAGGGCCGGCGGTTTGGGTAGAACGGTTGCTGTCGTCGGCTTCATGCCGGACGATCAGAGCGCGGAGCCCACGTCCAGTTCGAGATTGCCGGCGGCATCGACCAGCACCGGCACCCGCGGCGGCACCCAGACGACCGCATCGACCCCGGCGATAGCGAGCGGCCCGGTTGCCCGCCAGCCCGGCGCCAGTCCGTCGCGATCGAAAACTTGTCCCACCTCGAAGCGGTCCGCGCGGCCGTCCCAGAATTGCGTCTCGGCCCCGTCCGCGCGCCCTTGCGGCACGCGGGTCGGGGTGAGTCGGTCGGCTTCCGCGTTGACGCCGACCGCGGCGACCCGGAGGTCGATGAATTCCCGCGCATGATGGTCCAGGGAAAAACCGTACAAGCGATTGTGTTCCGCGTCGAAGGCGCCAGCCAGTCCGGCCGCGCCGCCGGCGGCATCGAAGGGAACCCGGATCTGCCAGTTTTGCCCGACATAGCGCATTTCCACGCTGGCTTCGATCGTCGGCGCCTCCCTGTGGCCCTCCTCGTGGAGGGCGCGCCGGCCCTCCTGCTCCAGCTCGTCCATGATCCGGCACAGATCGCGAAAGCTGTGTTCGTCGAGGCGCGCCGGAAAGGAGCGCACAAAATCGAGTCGGATATCGGATTGAATCAAGCCGACGGCCGAGAGCAGCCCCGGATAGGCGGGCACGACGACCGTGCCGATGCCGAGCTCGGCGGCAATTTGCGCGCCGTGCAGGGGCCCGGCGCCGCCACCGGCGAGCAGCGCGAAATCGCGTGGATGCAGGCCGCGCTCCGAGGTTACCGCTCGGATCTGCCCCACCATGTTGGCGACACAGATCCTGACGATGCCTTCGGCGGCCCGTTCGATGGTGCCGCCGAGCCGCTCCGCCAACGGCGCGAGCGCCGCCCGGGCCCGCTCGGCGTCGAGGCTGAGATCGCCGGCCAGAGGCCGGTCCGCAGGCAGCCGGCCAAGGATCACATTGGCGTCGGTCACGGTGGGCTCTTCGCCGCCACGGCCGTAGCTCGCCGGCCCGGGCAACGCGCCAGCGCTGTGCGGGCCGACCTTCAGGGCGCCGCCCGGATCGAGCCAGGCGATGGAGCCGCCGCCGGCGCCGATCGTGCGCACATCCAGCATCGGCAGCATGATTGGCATCGTCAGGCCAATCTCCGATTCGGTGGTCGTGGTATAGCCGCTTGGCGTCACCACCGAGACTTCGAAGCTGGTGCCGCCCATGTCGGTGACGATCAGACCGGCGCGCTCGGTCTGGCGCCCCACATGGTAGCCCGCCACCACGCCGCCCGCCGGTCCCGACAGATAGGTCTCGATGGGTATTGCCGCGGCGCGACGGGCGGTCATGACCCCGCCGTTCGATTTCATGATGTGCAGGTCGCGCTTGAAGCCGTGCCGCTCCAAATCGTCCGCGAGGCGTTCGAGATAGCGCATCATGGCGGGCTTCATATAGGCGTCCGCCACCGTGGTATTGGTGCGCTCGTATTCATGCCACTGCGGCAGAATTCTCGACGAAAGCGAGACCGGCAGATCCGGTCGGCTGGCGTGAACCAGCTCTTCGACCCTGCGCTCATGCGCGTCGTTGGCATAGGAGAAGAGAAAAGCGACGGCCACGGCCTCGACCTCATGCTCGGCGAAGAACGCGATCGCGGCCGCGATATCCGCTTCCGCGAGCGGCTCGACTTCGGCGCCGTTGGCATCCATGCGGCCACGCACGCCGACACGGAGGCCGCGCCGGACCAGTGGCGGCGGCGGGGCATAGAGCAGGTCGTGGATATGGCCGAAGGGCCGTATGCCGCGGCGGATATCCAACGTATCGCGATGACCGTCGGTGGCGATCAGACCGATCCGCGCGCCGCGCCGCTCGACCACCGTATTGGTGGCAAGGGTCGTGCCATGGACCATGCGCGCCACCGAATCGAGCGCGATGCCGAGCTGCCCGAGAGCGTCGAAAAAAGCGCGCGGCGGATCGTCCGGGGTCGACAGAACTTTGGCGAAGAATTTCTCGCCGCTGGCGGTATCCCAGGCCACCGCGTCGGTGAAGGTGCCGCCCACGTCAATGCCGACGACGATCATGGCGTCTTGCCTTTCGCCTGCCCGGCTCGCAAGCGCGCGCGAACGGCGTCCCAGCTCCGCGCGAACGCCCGCTCCGCCTCGGCCTGGCTTATCCCGTAATGCTCGACGGCCGCCGCGGGCGTGACATAGCCGTCGAAGATATCTTCGAGCACGCGCTCGGGTTCGCGCTCGCGCGGGTCTCCATAGCCGCCGCCGCCGGCCGTGCGAATCAGAAATCCCTCGCCCTCGGTAAGTTTGAGCCCGGAGAACTTGGTCGGCGAGGAGCCGCCATCGGGCCGATCCGGCGGCCGCGTCTCGGTCCCGTCGTGCTCGACGATGCGGATGTCGGTCGTGCCGCCGTCCGCGCCGCCGCGCCAGCCGTGGGGCGCGATCTTGCAATAATCCGCCACCGCGCTGAGCTCCATCTCCTCGCCCAGAAAGCGATAGCGGCGCTCGATGCCGACGCCACCGCGAAAGCGGCCGGCGCCGCCGCTGTCGGGCCTGATTTCATGCTGCTCGATGCGCCACGGAAAGCGACTCTCCAACACTTCGGTGGAGAAGATTTTCGAGCGCACCCCCACCCAGGTGATGCCGATGTTGCCGTCGCGATGCGGCGCGCCGCCCCAGCCGGTGGGCTCCCACTGAACGAAGGCGAAGCGTTCCCGCCGCCCGTTCGGCCCGATCTGCGTGCCGCCGCCGCTGAACAGAGAGACGGTGGCGCCGCTCGGCGCGATCACGCGATCCGGTACCGCTTGAGCAAAGGCGCCAAGGCAGCATTCGGCGACAAGGTTGTGAGTCTCGGAGTTGCCCGCGTTGAGCGGCGCCGGATATTCGCAATTGACGATGGTCTCGCGCGGAATCACGAAGTGCAGCGGTTCGTAGGCGCCCTGGTTTCGTGGCACGGCGGGGTCGACCACGTTGAATATGGCGTTGACCGAGGCCGCGACCGAGACACCGAAAGGACAATTGATCGGGCCGCGCGCCTCGATATCGGAGCCCCGATAGTCGAACAGCACATCGCGGTCGAGCACCGTGATGGCGACCTTGATAAGGTAGCGCCGATCCGGCAAGACGCCATCGTCCTCGACCTCGATTTCGGATTCGTAGACGCCATTGGGGATGCGCTCGATCTCGGCGCGCATGCGGCGCTCGGCATGAACCTGCACCGCCCGCATGTGGTGCAACATCCGGTCCACGCCGTGCCGGGCAATCATCTCCTTGATGCGCCGCTCGCCGACTTCGATCGAGCCCACCATGGCGAGAAAGTCGCCGTAGCTCGGCTCGGGCGTGCGCAGGTTCGAAAGGATGATCCGCCAAATCGCCTCGACCGCCTGGCCGCGCTCGAACGCCTTGACCGGTGGAATAAGCATGCCCTCTTGGTGAATATCGGTGGCGTCGCCCGGCATGCCGCCCGGCGCCTTGCCGCCGACATCCGTGTGATGCGCGATATTTGCGAGCACCGCCACGACTTGGCCATCGTGAAAAACCGGCTTGGTCATCAGGAATTCGGGCAGATGCGGCGTGCCTACATAGGAGTTGTTGTGCAGCAGCACGTCGCCTTCGTGAATGTTGTCCCAGCCGAACTGCGAGATCGCCGCCCGCACGCCATGCTCGAGCGAGCCGAGCTGGGCCGGATTGCCTTCCCACAACGCCACCCTTCGAATCTCGCGGTCGAACACGGCGACCGTGAAATCCTCGCCCTCGTAGAACACCGGCGAATGGGCGGTACGGGTCATGGTGTGGCCCATCTCGAGGCAGATGGTTCGGAATGCGCCGGCGAACACCTCCAGATCGATGGGGTCGAAAGCGAACGCCTGGTCGTCGTCGCGGCGACGAAACCAGTCCGCCAGCGTCTCGGCCAGCTTTTGCGGCGGTGGCGGATCGACGGCCGCCGCGGCACAGGGAGCGCCGCAATAGAGCTTGTCGCCGCGCTCGACGCGGCTCTCGCCTTCGAAAACGAAGCGGCCACAGAAGTCGCATTTGTCGAGGAACAGTTTCGGCGCCGCGAAGGATTTCGCCGACAGGCTCATGCCACACCCTCCTGCATCGGTTTGGGAGCTTCCGGTCGGGCGAGACATCGGCCGGACTCCGGATCGAAGAGACGCAGCCGCTGCTCACGGAAGCGAAGCCCGACTCTCTCACCGGCATCGAGTTGGCGATGGACATCGATCGCGGCGACCACGTGGTCCCGGTTCACCGGCACGGCGTCGGCGTTCTCAAGCCGTATGAAGGCGAACACGATTGGCCCGCTCGGTTCGAGAAAATCGACGATGCCATCGAGCAGGCCCTGTTCGGGCGGCACCACAAGAACATCCTCGGGGCGCGCGCCGAGGACCGCCGCGCCCTGCTCCCGCCCCTTCCAAGGCATCAGGACCGTGGGCCCCAAGCGGACAGCCTCGGGCGTCAACGCCACCTGCAACAAATTAATGCCCGGGCTGCCGATGAATTCCGCGACAAAAAGGTTGGCCGGGTTCTCATACATATCGGACGGCTCGCTCACTTGCTGCACCTCGCCGGCACGCATCACCGCGACGCGATCGGATAGGATCAGGGCCTCGGCCTGGTCATGGGTCACGTAAACGGTGGTGATGCCCAGTCGCTGATGCAGCCGCTTGAGCTCGGTGCGCATCTGCTCCCGCAATTTGAGATCGAGATTGGACAGCGGCTCGTCCATCAGAAAGACGGAGGGCTGGCGAATGATCGCCCGACCGAGGGCCACTCTCTGGCGCTCGCCGCCCGAGAGCTTCCGCGGCTTCTTGTCGAGCAAGCGCTCGATGTCGAGCAATTGGGCGGTCTCGTGCGCCCGGGTGCGCGCCTCGCCCTTGGTCACGCCGGCGACCCGCAAGTTGAGCGTCAAATTGTCGAACACCGTCATATGCGGGTAGAGAGCATAGCTTTGAAAAACCATCGCCACGTCGCGCTTGGCCGGGTCGAGGCGCGTGACATCGCGGCCATTGATCGAGACCGAGCCGCCGGTCGGCTCCTCCAGACCCGCGATCAGACGCAACGTTGTCGTCTTGCCGCAACCCGACGGACCGAGCAGCGTGAAAAACTCGCCGCCCCTGATCTCGAGGTCGACCTTCTTGACCGCCAAGGTGCCATCGTCAAAGCGTTTCTCGAGATTTGATAGTTGAACCGTCATGGCCCCCTACTTCACCGCGCCCAGCGCCAAACCGCGAATCATGTGACGTTGCAAAAGGAATACGACGACGACCATGGGCACGAGTTGCATCACGACCGCGCCGCTGATGGTGCCCCAAAGCACGGTGTAAACGTCGATCATCTTCGAGATCTGGATCGGCAGGGTGACGGCCGCGGATTGCGTGATGTAAAGCGCGAACAGAAACTCGTTCCAGTTGAACACGAAAGTGAAGATCGCGGTCACCGCAATGCCCGGTCCCGACAACGGCAAGATGATACGCCGAATGATGGCCAGCCAGCCGAGGCCATCCAAGCGCGCCGCTTCCTCCAATTCGGCCGGAAAATCGCGCAAGAACCCGCGCATCAGCCACACCGCAAACGGCAGGCCGTAAGCCACGTAAATGATAATCATGCCGATATGCGTGTCGACCAAGCCGATACGCTGATACATCAGATAGTAGGGCATCGCGATCACCACGCCCGGCATGAAGCGCAGCGATAGGATCAAGAGGGACAGGGTGTCCGCCCCCCGCATTTTCATGCGCGCCAGCGCATAGGCCGAGAACAGCGCGAGCACCATGGTGATAAAGGTCGCGCTCAGGACGATGACGCTACTGTTTACGAGAGCCTTGCCGAATTCGAAGCGCGTAAACGCTTCGACGTAGTGCTCCATGGTGGGCTCGAACGACCATACCGGCACCCGCGAGTTGATGTCCGTCGTCGGTTTGATCGAGGTCAGGCCGATCCAATAGATCGGGGCGAGATAGATCGCCACGACGAAAACCGCGACGACATCGAACACCCGCCGGATCGGACTGCGCATCAGGCCACCCCTTTGCGCCGGGTTTCCTGTTCCTGCTTATAGAGCGCCCGCAGGAAGACAATAACCACGAGATTGATAATGATCAGGATCAGGAACCCCAGCGCCGCCATGACACCCAGGCGCCCCGCCTGAAAGATCGAGAAGTCGTAGACGCTGGCGACCAACGTCGAGGTGCCGGGCCCGCCGCGCGTGATGATGTAGACGAGGTCGAAAACCCTGATGGAATCCACCACCCGGAGCAGCAGCACGACCGTGACAACCGGCCAAATCATCGGCAGAACGATGCGGCGGACATAGACCCAGCCGCGCACGCGGTCGAGGCGCGCCGCCTCGATCACCTCGGGCGAAATGCTTTGCATGCCGGCCAGGAGAATCAGGGCGACGAACGGCGTCCACTGCCAGACGTCGGCGACCATCACGGCAAACAACGCGGTCTCCGTCGAGGTGTGCCAGCTACCTTCCGGCAGCCCAACGGATTCCAACAGATAATTGATCACCCCGGTGACGGGCTCGAACATGAACCGCCAGGTGAGTCCCATGGCGATGGGAGAGATGAACACGGGTATGACGATGAGCGTGCGCATGACGCCGACTGCGCGCGCCTTGGTGTCGAGCAGGAGCGCGAGCCAGAATCCCAGCACCATCTCGATCGAGACCACGACGACGCACCAGATCAACGTCAGCCGGATGCTTTTCCAGAAA
>JAUVWK010000427.1 GCA_030604165.1 Alphaproteobacteria bacterium
CGCCGTCGCCGCGCTGATGCTTTTGGTTCTCGCGGGCTGTAGCTCGGTCGAAAATTTGCCGCTGGCGGGCTTCGGTCTGGCGCCGAATTTCTTCGGCGGCATGGCGGCCGATGAGCCGCACGCCGTGATCGTGGCGCGTGACGTGTTCAGCGCCGGAGGCTCCGCCGCTGATGCCGCCGTGGCGCTCTATTTTACGCTTGCCGTCACCTATCCGTCCAAGGCCGGCCTGGGCGCGGGCGGCGCCGGCCTGATCTACCGGCCCGACGAGGACGAAGGCGACGTGACGGAAACGCTGGATTTCTTGCCCGTCGCGCCCCCGGACGAGGTTGCGCCGGACGCCACCGCCCCGAGCGCCGTGCCAAGCGCGGTTCGGGGAATGTACGCCTTGCAATCGCGCTATGGTCGGCTTCGCTGGGCGCGACTGTTGGCGCCGGCCGAGGCTTTTGCTCGGTTCGGGCATCCGGTCTCGCGCGCTTTTGCCCACGACCTCTCGCTCGTCGCCGACAGGGTCTTGGAGGATCGGGAAGCCCGGCGCGTCTTCGCGCCCGGCGGCACCTTGCTCGAGGAAGGACAGCAACTTATCCAACTCGACCTCGGTTCGATGATCGCGCAACTGCGCATCAAGGGACCGGGGGAGATGTACAACGGCGCCATGGGCCGCCAGCTCGTTGCTGCCTTCAGGGCGGCGGGCGGCACGCTGAACGCAGCCGCGTTGCGGGATTACGCCCCGTCCTGGCGCGAAACCGCGAGCATACCGTTCGGCCACCAGACAATGCACACCACAACGACGCCGATCACCGGCGGCATTGCGGCCGCGGCAATATTGAGCCTGCTGGAGGACGGCGACCGCTATCTCGATGCCGCGCCGGAGGCGCGCCCCCCATCTCATGGCCGAAGCGGCGATGCGTAGCATTCTGGGCAACGGTCATTGGCTCGGCGCTGAGCGGGCAGGCGAGGCGTCGCGCCCGATTGACGAAGCGCGTCTGTCGGCCAGCATGGCGAGCTACGACGTGCAGCGCCACACGCCAGCGGCGACGCTCGGATCGCCGGCCATCGGACGGGCCGATAATCCGCCGGCGACCGGCTTCGTCACCGTGGATTCCAGTGGCACCGCCGTGGTCTGCATCATGACCATGAACGAACTATTCGGAACCGGCCGGATGGCGCCGGGACCGGGTATCTTCCCAGCCGCCGCACCGCGCCGGCCGGCGCGCGCGCTGGGCTCGCTCGCACCCATCGTGATCGTCAATCACAATACCAGCCAGGTATTCTTCGCCGCCGGCGCGACCGGCGGCGCCGCCGCGCCCTCGGCGCTCGCCACGGTGATGCGCGAAGCCATCCTGCAGCAGCGCTCGCTCGGCGAGGCGATGAACGCGCCACGCCTGCACCACGGCGGCGCACCCGACGAGGTGGTGTTGGAATCGGCCCTTGGCGAAACCGTCGCGGCGGATTTGAGACGCCGCGGTCACGCCACGGTAAGCGTGCAGAAGCTTGGCCGCGTCAACGCCGTTCATTGCCCGGGCGGCCTCCCGCGCAGTCCGGAGACCTGCCTGATGAAGAGCGACCGGCGGGGCTACGGCCTGGCCACGGGAGGCTTGTTCTAGGGCAAACCGCGAGGACGGCTATGAAGGTATCGAAGCGGGCGGACGTGGCGCCATTCTTCGCCATGGAGATCCTGCGCGCCGCCAACGAGCGCGCGGCCCAAGGCGAGGCGGTGTTTCATCTCGAGGCGGGCGAGCCGGGCTCCGGCGCGCCCAAGGCCGTGCTCGACGCGGCCCGCGAGGCGCTCGAGACCAAGCATCTCGGCTATACCGAATCGCTGGGTCGCACGCCGCTTCGACAACGGATCGTGCGGCATTACGCCGATTTCTATGGCCTCCAAGTGCCGCTTGAGCGCGTCATCGTTACCACGGGTTCCTCCGGCGGTTTCCTGCTCGCCTTTCTGAGCGCGTTCGACGTCGGCGATCGGATTGCCTTCGCCGACCCGAGTTATCCCGCCTACCGCAACACGCTCGCCGCGCTGGGGCTGATTCCGGTCGCTCTGCCGGCCGGTCCCGAGACGCGATATCAGCCGAGCGTCGCGCTATTGGAAGCTCTCGAACAGCCGGTGGATGGCCTGATTGTCGCCAGCCCCTCCAACCCGACTGGCACGATGCTGCCGCGGGACGAGCTTGGGGCCATCGCCGCCTATTGCGACGCGCGCGGCATCCGCATGGTTTCGGACGAGGTGTATCACGGCATCACCTACAACGAGGCGGCGGAGACGGTGCTGGCGTTCACACAGAACGCCATCGTCGCCAACAGCTTCTCCAAATATTTCGCGATGACCGGTTGGCGTCTCGGTTGGCTCGTGCTGCCGGACGACCTGGTCAGACCGTTGGAGCGCCTGGCCCAGAACCTGTTTGTCTCACCGCCGGCGATTTCCCAGCACGCCGCCATCGCCGCCTTCGATTGCCGGGAGGAGCTGGACGCCAACGTGGCGCGATACACGCAAAACCGCGAACTCTTGCGAAAAGCCCTGCCGGAGGCCGGCTTCGGGGCTCTCGCGCCTTCGGACGGCGCGTTTTATGTTTACGCAGACGTCACGGCGCTCACCAACGACAGCGAAGCCTTCTGCCAGGATATGCTCGCTCGCACCGGCGTCGGTGCGACGCCGGGGATCGACTTCGATCAGGGGCGGGGCAGGAGGTTCGTCCGCTTTTCCTTTGCCGGAGAGACCGCCGACATCGCGAGTGCATGCGAAGCCCTGAAACGTTGGCTCAAAGCGCCATGAGCACGCCCGTCGCATATTGCGGGCGTGTTCAAGAGGGCGCCAAGCGCTAACCTTCGGGCACCGCCCGCCGCCACCAACCGCGACGCCGCGAACGCTGCTCCGGGGCCGCGGCATCGTCGCCATCGCCAGCATCGCCAGTATTGCCGACGTCGCCAAGATTGTCGGCTTCATCGGCAGCATCTACGGCGTCGGTGTCTCGGGCTCCGCCCAATGACCCGACCGAGAATTTCCGGCCGTTGCCACCTGACTTAACGGCCGTCTCTGCCGGTTGGCCCAGGCGCGCACCATCAGGTTCGCCCTCATCGACATCGGCAACCGGCTCAGGGGCGCTGGGCTCAGGGGCGCTGGGCGAGGTGGCCGACTCGGCTGCGTCCTGCCCGATCTCGACGGTCGCCTTCGGCTTGCTCTGGCGCCGCCGCCGGCGTTTCGGTTTGGGTAGCGCCG
>JAUVWK010000483.1 GCA_030604165.1 Alphaproteobacteria bacterium
GCGGCGACGCTGCAGCACGCCCGCGATATCCTCTATATCGGGCGCGGCACCAGCTATCCGGTGGCGCTGGAGGGCGCGCTCAAGCTCAAGGAAATCTCCTATATCCATGCCGAAGGGTTCGCGGCCGGCGAGCTGAAGCACGGGCCGATCGCGCTGATCGACCGGGGCGTGCCGGTCATCGTCGTCGCGCCGCACGACGCGCTGTTCGACAAGACCGCGTCCAACCTGCAGGAGGTGGTGGCACGCGGCCTTGTCGAACAACGCGTCGTGCGGCGCCACGACGATGACCGGCACGCCCCAATCGATCAGCGCGATCGGCCCGTGCTTCAGCTCGCCGGCGGCGAACCCTTCGGCGTGGATATAGGAGATTTCCTTGAGCTTGAGCGCGCCCTCCAGCGCCACCGGATAGCTGGTGCCGCGCCCGATATAGAGGATATCGCGGGCGTGCTGCAGCGTCGCCGCAAGCTCACGCAGCCGCTCGTCGTGATTGAGCACCTCCGCCGCCCGCGAGGGCACCTCGGCGAGGGCCTGGGCGAGCGCGGCTTCGCGGGCGCCGTCGATGGCGCCGCGGGCGCGCGCCAGCGCGATGGCGAAGCAGGCCAGTGTCACCAACTGACAGGTGAAGGCCTTGGTCGAGGCGACGCCGATCTCGGGCCCGGCGTGGGTCGGCAGCAAAACGTCCGCCTCGCGCGCCATGGTGCTTTCGGGCACGTTGACAATGGCGAGCACGTGCTGGCCCGCCTGCTTGGCGTAGCGCAGCGCCGCCAACGTGTCGGCGGTCTCGCCCGACTGCGAGATAAACAGCGCCGCGCCGCCCTTGGGCAGGGGTGGCGCGCGGTAGCGGAACTCGGAGGCGACGTCGATGTCGACCGCCACGCCGCCGATCTGCTCGAGCCAATAGCGGGCGATCAGGCCGGCATAGTAGGAAGTGCCGCAGGCGACGATGGTGACCCTGTCGATGCGCTCGAGCGCGAAGGGAAGGTCGGGCAGGCGAATGGTGTGGGCCGCCGGGTTGTAATAGGTGTTCAGCGTGTCGCCGTTGACCGCCGGCTGCTCGTAGATCTCCTTGAGCATGAAATGGCGGTAGTTGCCCTTGCCGATCAGCGCGCCGTCGTGGGCCGTCTCGCGGAGATCGCGGTGGACGACGCGATCGTCGGCGTCGTGAAACACCACGCTGTCGCGGCGCATGACCGCCCAGTCGCCCTCTTCGAGATAGGCGATTTGGCGCGTGAACGGGGCCAGCGCCAGCGCGTCGGAAGCCAGATAGGCCTCGCCATTGTTGAAGCCGAGCGCCAGCGGCGTGCCGCGCCGCGCGCCGATCATCAGGTCTTCATCGCCGCAAAACACGATACCGAGCGCGAACGCCCCCTTGAGTCGCTTCAACGCCTTGGCCGTCGCCTGCTCGGGGGTTTCGCCCTGCTCGAGATAATGGCTGATCAGATGGGGCACGACCTCGGTGTCGGTATCGGTGGAAAACTCCCGGCCCGCCGCCGCCAACTCGTCGCGCAGCGCCTGAAAGTTCTCGATGATGCCGTTATGGACCACCGCCACGCGCTCGGTGGCATGGGGGTGGGCATTGGTCTCGCTGGGCTCGCCGTGCGTCGCCCAGCGGGTATGGCCGATGCCGAGCGCGCCGACCACGGGGCGCTTTTTCAGCAGCGCTTCCAGGCGGTCGAGCTTGCCCTCGGCGCGGCGCAATTCGAAGCCGCCATTCACCACCGTGGCGATACCCGCGGAATCGTAGCCCCGATATTCGAGCCGCCGCAGCCCCTCCATGATCAGGGGCGCGGCCTGTTTGGTGCCGATAACGCCGATGATTCCGCACACGGTCTCTGGTGTCCTTTCCTCGTCAATCGGGGCTCAGCCCGCCTATTGCGCCGCGCGCCCCTTGGCGCCCTTCTTGTCGCGTCGCCGCGCCGCGCCACCGGTGGATTGCTTCTCGTCGCCGCGCGTCACCGCGATCGCGTTCGCCGGCACGTCGCGCGTGATCACGCTGCCCGCGCCAACCACGGCGCCATCGCCGATACTTACCGGCGCCACCAGCGCCGCATTGGAGCCGATGAACGCGCCGGCGCCGATGTCGGTGTGCGATTTGGTGAAGCCGTCGTAATTGCAGGTGATGGTGCCGGCGCCGACATTGGCGCCGGCGCCGACGCGCGCGTCGCCCACATAGCTCAAATGATTGATCTTGGCGCCGGCCTCGACCGTCGTGTTCTTGATCTCGACGAAATTGCCGATATGGGCCCCGGCGCCGATCTCGGCCCCGGGACGCAAGCGCGCATTGGGGCCGATCAGCGCGCCGGCGCCGACACGGGCGCCCTCGAGATGGCAAAAGGCGCGAATCTTGACGCCGTCCGCCACCTCCACCCCAAGCCCGAAGACGACGCTGGGGCCGACGGTAACGTCCTGGCCAAGCACGGTATCGTGGCTGAAAAAAGTGCTGGCCGGGTCTAGCAGCGTGGCGCCGTTGGCCATGGCGGCGGCGCGCAGCCGCCGTTGCGCGAGCGCCTCGGCCAGCGCCAGCTCGGCGCGGTCGTTGATGCCCATGACCTCTTCCGCGTCGGCCTCGGCAAAGGCGCAGGCCAGGCCGCGCCCCCGGGCCAGGCCGACGATATCGGTGAGATAATACTCGCCCTTGGCGTTATCGTTGCCGATGGCCTCCAACAACTCGAACAGCAGCCCGGCCTCGACCGCCATGATGCCTGAATTGCACAGCTCGATCTTGCGCTCGGCCGCGCTGGCGTCGCGGTGCTCGACAATGGCTTCGAGGGTGCTGTCGGCGCCAACCAGCAGGCGGCCGTAGCGGGCGGTATCGGCGGGCCGCATGCCGAGCACCGCCAACACCGCGCCGTCGCGCCGCGCCGCGATCAGCCGCGTCAAGGTCTCCGCGCGCACCAGGGGCACATCGCCATAGAGCA
>JAUVWK010000436.1 GCA_030604165.1 Alphaproteobacteria bacterium
CGAAGTCGAAAGGCACGTCGAGCGGCGTGACCGGGGTCGTTTGCGATAGCTCCACGCTGGTACCTAGTCCGTCACGTCTCCGTCACGTCCGACCAATCCAGCGGCGTGCCGCGCGGCAAATCGCGCGCGGCGCGGCGTCCCAGGATGTCCGGCAGATGCTTGGGCGGCAGGCCATGACCGGGACGGATCGAGCGTACGTTGTCCGCGCTGAGTTCCGCACCGGCCTGAATATCCTCGACCACGTAAAGCGAGCGACGGAACACCATGTTGGGCTCCTCGCTCGGCGCGCGTCCGTAATCGGCCCGGCCGATCGCCTGCCAGGCGGTGGCGCAGGCCGCGACCATCTCGGCCAGCTCGGCCGGCTCGAGCGAGAACGCCGCGTCCGGCCCGCCGTCCGCGCGGCGCAGCGTCACGTGCTTCTCGACGAGCGCCGCGCCGAGCGCCACGGCGCCGATCGGCACGGCGATGCCCAAGCTATGGTCCGAGAGCCCGACCACGGTGCCGAAGCGTTTCGCCAGCGCGGGCAGCGCCGCCAGGTTGGCCTCCTCGGGCGGGGTGGGATAGCCGCTCGTGCAATGCAGCAGCGCGAGCTGATGGCAGCCGCCGGCGCGCGCCGCCGCCACCGCCTCGCCGATCTCGTCTGTCGTGGCCATGCCGGTGGAGATGATCAGCGGCTTGCCGGTGCCCGCCATGCACTCGATCAAGGGCAGATCGACGATCTCGAAGGAGGCCACTTTGTAGGCGGGCGCGCCCAGCGCCTCCAGGTGATCGACCGCGGTGGCGTCGAAGGGGCTCGAAAAGATCGTGATGCCAAGCTGCCGCGCCTTGTCGAAGAGGGCGCCGTGCCAATCCCATGGCGTGTGGCCCTGCTCGTAGAGCTCGTAGAGCGAGCGCCCATGCCACAGCCCGCCCTCGACGCGGAAGCCCGGGCCATCATGATCGATGGTGATCGTGTCGGCCGTATAGGTTTGGATCTTGACCGCGTCGGCGCCGGCTTGCTTGGCCGCCTCCAGCAGCGCGAAGGCGCGCTCGATCTTGCCGTGGTGATTGCCGGACAGCTCAGCCACGACGTAGGGCGGCTGGTCCGCGCCGATCGCGCGCCCGGCGATGGAGATTTCGCCAGCGGTCATCTCAGCGCAGCTCGCGCAGCACTTCGAAGGCCTCCGCCGCCGCGCAGCCGACGCTGGCGCCGCGCAGCTGGGCAAGCGCTTCGACGGCCTTGAGCGAGCGGGCATGAGGCCAGGGCCGCAGCTCGGTTTCGTAGGCGCCGAGCGCCTTCAGCTTCGTCGGCAAATGCTCGGCCACGGCGACGAAATGGTTGGGACGAAACGCCGCGTGCGCCGAGCGCACGCCCCATTCCGTGCTCGACAGTGTCTCGAAGGCGTAAATCGCACGTACCGACGCGTCGGGCAGCGGCCGACAGGCCGTGACCACCGCCTCGCAGGCGACGCGGTGATCGACGTTGAGATCGCCGCCGTGATGGGTGTAGACCAGCGCCGGCCGCAGCTCGTCGAGCACCGCCTCGATCGCCTTGATCACATCGAGCAGAGCGACGCTGTCGAGCCGGTTGTCGGGCAGCCCGGCGAAGCGCGGCGCTTGGGCGCCGATGATTTTGGCCGCCGAACGAGCCGCGGCCTCGAGCGCCTCGTATTCGGAGGCCTCGACGGCGCCGCGCGCCGCCAAGCCCGGGCCAGAATCAGCACCTGCACCCGATCGCCTGCCGCCGCATGGCGCGCAAGCGTCGCGCCGCAGCCGAGGATCTCGTCATCGGGATGCGCCGCAACGACCAGAATCTCGCTCATGACCCCACCTTTGACCCCAGCTTACGGCCGATCGCGGCCATGACATGTTTTTCCACGACGAACGCCTCGTGGCGCTCGAAATGGGCCGCGATATCGCGCGCGACGGCGCCCTCGTGCGGCGCACTGAAGAAGGTCGAGGCGCGCCAATAATCGAGCAGCGCGGCGGCGCTCGGATAGCGCACGCGATTGACGAAAGTGCGAACCTCGAGCCCGAGGCGTTGCCGCATGATCGGCAGCACCGCCTCTTCCATGAACGTGGTGGCGCTCGAGAGCACGAGCGGCGGCAGCGGGAAGTGGCGCTGGAGTAGCGTGAACAAAGCGGCATTGTTGTCGCCATAAGGGCCGACGACGAGCGCCGCGCCGCCGTCGGTTAGCCGCGCGATCATATGACCGAGCGTTTGGCCCGGATCGCGCGCGTAATAGAGGCCGTAGCAGCAGGACACCAGGTCGAAGCGCCGCCCGGCAACGGCCGGCTCGGCGAACGCCTCCTCCATGGCAACCTCGACCAGCGCGCAGGCCGCGCCCAACGCCTCGAGCCGCGCCCGCGCGCGCGCCAAGGAGTCCGCCGAAAGATCGATGCCCACGAGATGCGTGACCCCCGGCCGCGCCGCATAGAGCACGAGCTGGTTGCCCGTGCCGCAGCAGATGTCGAGCGCTCTCGCGAAGGAAAGCTCATTCAGAATGGCTTGCACCCAGGCGTCGAAATCGGCTTCGCCGAAACGCTTGTTGCCGTCGGCGCGGGTCACCAAGCTTGCCGAATTGAGCGCCCGCTCGCTCATGGCCGCTGCCTCGCATGGGACGCAGCGTTGTCGCTCTCGGGCTCGCTGACGTACCAGGCACCGTCGGCCGCGTAACCGGCGGCATCGAACAACGCCCCGGAGGCCGCGTTGGTCGGCGCGATTTCGGCCCGCAAGCGGGCGCGCGGCATGAGCGTGCGGGCGAGGCCGAGGGCGGCACGGCCAATGCCGAGCCGTTGGCGATCGGGCGCCACCAAAATCGAAACCTCGAAATCTTCGGCCACGCCGCGCCGGTCGAACCGCAAGGCACCGGCCGGCACATCGCCATGCAGGACAATATTGAGTAGACAGGCGGGGTCGCGCAGCCGGGCGGCGAGCCATTGCCGATGCTCCTCGGCGCTCGGCGCGCGCGGCTCGCGGAAGTGGCGGCGGATGTCCGGGTGCTGTTGCCAGCCGAGCATGATCGCTTCGTCGTTCGGCGTGGCCGGACGGAGGCGAACCGGCGCGCCGTCCCGCGCCGGCGGCGGATCGATGGCCGCGACGATGCGCGCAGCACCGAGCCCGTCGCAAAGCGCCGCGGCGGCCCGCGTCATCGCCTGCCGGCGATCCGCCTCGGCGGCGAGCGC
>JAUVWK010000182.1 GCA_030604165.1 Alphaproteobacteria bacterium
CATTGGCCGCCACGGGGCACAGGTCTGCTATGGCTAATCCCGGAAGTCAGGATCATGCTGCCGGCACGTCTGCTTTACCCCCAACAGGCGACATTTGCTGGCCGATGTCCGTTATCTTGCTGATTTCGTCCGCTCTACACCCAGCAGGCGACATTCTGGACAAGGCTGGGAATGTCTCAAGTTGACCCTACCCGGACATTGGTGGCTGCCGTCGACTGCCCGCACGTCACCACTAGTGTGGCTCCGATAGACTCACAAACCACACCTGCCCAGGCTTCTCCAGTAACCGTTCATGGGCCTGGGAGGGCTGCCCGTGACGACGGAGAAGGTTGAACGCAGACTTGCCGTCATCGTTTCAGCGGCTGAGGGTTCTACCCGAGCTTGCCCGTCCGACGCCACGAGATTGCGTCTTCCAATCTGTCATCACCCCAGAACAGCTCACCGTCGACGACAAAGGTCGGCGCGCCAAAGATACCTAACCCTCGCGCTTCGTCGGTCGCCGCATCGAATTTCCTAGCGGTGTCAGCAGAACGTGCACGATCGACGACGCGCGCGGGGTCTTGCCCGATTTCTTGGAGGCCATCGCTCAAATTGGGGTCAGCTCCGAACTGCTGGCCATCCCGCCACAATCTTGGGTAGGTGGCGCGGAGATAATCGCCGCACCACCCCTCTTCCTGCCCGACGACGGCCACCCAGTTCGCAAGATCATATTCGTGGCGCTCGGGTGGATAGGGCACGGGAACATTGGCCGGAAGGCCATATTTGAGCGCCCGCCGCTCGATGTCGCGCCACATGTTGCGCTCTTTGACGGGCTTCGTAAGGAAGGGGATGTTGTCCATCTCCAGCATGATGTCCAAGACGCTGAACGGGCGGTAGTTGAACGAGATGCCGGTCTCGCGCGAGACGCTTTCGAGGCGCATCACGGACAGGTAGGCGTATGTACTGCCGACCGTGAACCAGAAATCGATGGGTTTCATTGATGGCCTTCCCTCGAACGACCGCTGTGTGCGGCTTGCTGGCGTAGCGGGCTCCGCCGGCCTAGGCGCACCCCTCACGTGGGACCCGCCGAAAGATCGACCCCGAGATGTGATGTTCCCCTCACCTAGACGAGGCTCTAGGCGTCGTGGATGCAGCCTTTCACTTTGGCCACGACGTCCTCGGTTATCTCGGTGACGCCGTGCGCGGACGCCGCATGCGCGGCCACCTTCTTCAGGAGCTCCGCTTCACTATCGGCCTGCGCCTTGAACTCGCAACCGGGAAAAAGATCGTTGCACTCAATGGATTTATTCATGGCTTTCTCCAATCGTATTGGTGTCAGTCGGTGAGAACCGTATCGGCCTCCGCTGCCAGACGGACGAGCTCATCGGGCGTCGCCATCTCGATGAGTTGGCCTTTTCGTGTCGCGCGTCGAACATGCTGGCTTAGTGCGCCGAGAATCGGAACTTCCGATTCCTTATTGATCAATAACCCACAGTTATCGTTAAAACCGCTAGACTGCGGCATGGTGCCGAGAACTTTGGGAGGTTCCAGCCATGGAGATGTCCCAGATCAGGTACGTCTTGGCAGCGGCCAAGACTCTCAACTTCACGAAGGCGGCGGCCGAATGCAATATCTCGCAGCCCGCGCTGACCAAAGCCGTCCAGGCGCTCGAAGGCGAGCTGGGGACGCCGCTCTTTCACCGTGAAGGAAGGCGCATCCTGCTCAGCGAGTTCGGCCAATCCATGTTGTCGCATCTGCAGCACATCGTGGACGAAGCGGAGGCCACCAAGGCCCTTGCCCAAAACTTCAAACTTCTGAATCAGGTGCCCATTCGCGTCGGCGTGATGTCGACAATCGGGCATGTGCGCCTGTCGCGCTTTCTCGCTGAGTTCCAACAGGACTTCGAGGGCATCGAAGTCGCCGTCAACGAAGCCGACGCGAAGTCGCTAAGCTCGAGGCTTTATGAGGGCGAGCTCGATCTTGCCGTGCTCAATCCGCTGGAAGTCATGAGTGACGAATTCCATGCCCATGATCTCTATCGAGAGAGATATGTCGTGGTCGTCCCGCCGGGGCACAGGCTGGCGGCATTCAATGCCGTGAAATTAAGCGACCTGTCAGGCGAACGTTATGTAGACCGGCTCGCGTGCGAAATGCGCGAGATGGTGATGGGCGCGTGCCAGGAGATGGATGTCGAGCTGTATGCCCGATTCCGATCTGAGCGCGAGGATTGGGTGCAGGCTATGGTTCTGGCGAATATCGGCTTCGCATTTATGCCCGAGTACGCTGTTACCCTACCTGAGCTGTTGCGAAGACCGCTCATCGAACCCACAGTCGAACGCACAATCTCCTTGATCAGCGTGCCAGGCCGTCCGTTCACACCTGCTGTGTCAGCATTCATGCGCGCCGCAAAAGGATTTGTCTGGCCGGATTAGTCCATCCGCATGGGTCCCGCGTAACTTGCTTCCTCGCCAGATACAGATCGGATCGCGTGGTGATGTCTGCTCTCGGTTACAGGCGGAAGTGCCCAAATGCGCGGAATTGTGACCGGTGTCGGCTCTAAAGGCGACATCGGCGCCCCGCCGCTGAGCCAACTCTAGGAGCGGCGACGGATCGAAGCGTGGACCGCCGGCTCGTGCGATCGCGGCGGGGGGCGCCTATACTTGCACCGTCGCTTCCCGTCACCCACAAGCAGGGGCAGGGCCGTTGCAATCAACCACTCGGACACTGCGCATGTGGCTCGCGAGCGGCGCCGTCGGCCTGGCAACGCTGCTCGTCGCGATGGCCCCGGCGCGGCCGGTGACCATCGCCCTTGCCTGCGCCGCCGTCGGGATCGAGTACGAACTCTGCCGCACCGGCGCCGAGACCTGGGCAAGCGAGAGCGGCAATCGGGTCGAGCTGGTGCAAAGTCCGAGCCTCGCCAACAACCGGCTGGGACTGTTCCAGCAGCTGCTCGCCGCGGGCTCGGGCGACATCGATGTGTTTCAGATCGACATCATCTGGCCCGGAACTCTCGGCCGGCATTTCGTCGACCTCAGGCCCTATCTCGGCGATGACGCCGCCGCGCGGCACTTCCCCGCGACGATCGAAAACAACACGGTGGACGGCGAGCTCAAGGCCATGCCCTGGTTCAACGACGCCGGCCTGCTTTATTACCGCAAGGACCTGCTGGAAAAATTTGGCCACGCCGTGCCGGCCACGTGGCAGGCACTGGCGACGACGGCGCGCGCCGTGCTCGCCGCCGAGCGCGCGGCCGGCCATGCGCGAATGGTCGGATTCGTGTTTCAAGGCAAGGCCTACGAGGGGCTCACCTGCAATGCGCTGGAATGGCTTGCGAGCTCCGGCGGCGGCACCATCCTCGACCGCAATGGGAGAATTACGCTCAACAACCCCCGCGCCATCGCGGCGCTCGAGCGCGCCGCCTCGTGGATCGGGACGATCGCGCCCAAAGGCGTGCTGAACTACGCCGAGGAGGAGGCCCGCGCCGTGTTCCAGGCCGGCGACGCCGTGTTCATGCGCAATTGGCCCTACGCCTGGGCCCTCGTCAATGGCGTCGACAGCCCGGTGCAGGGCCGCGTCGGGGTCGCGTCGCTACCCACCGGCGGCCCCGGAGAGCGTGGCATGGGGGCGCTCGGCGGCGGCGCGCTGGCGGTTTCCAAATATTCGGCGCACCCGGCGATCGCGGCCGATTTGGTGCGCTATCTGACCAGCCCCGAGGAGCAGATCCGGCGCGCCATCGCGGGCGCCTTCAACCCGACCATCCCGTCCGCCTACCGTGATCCGGCGCTGTTGGCGGCCCAGCCCTTCATGGCGCGGCTGTATGAGACCCTGACCAACACCGTGGCCCGACCCGCGCGTCTTGCCGGGCCACGCTACAACCAGCTCAGCTCCATCGTCTGGAATGCGGTGCACGATACGCTTTCCGGCAAGGGCGATGCGGCCGCAAATCTGGCGGCCGCCGAGCGGCGCCTGCAGCGGCTCAGCCGCGACGGCCAATGGTAGCCGCCATTGCGAACCGCCATGGCAGCCGGATGAGGTGCGGCCTCAGGCGGCGTCGCGCAGGCCTCGGGCGGAGCTTCGATGGTCCGGCCGCGGGCTAGCCTTGCCGTCGTTCGGCCCTCGTGGCGGACCCGGCGGGCCTGGCTGTTCCTGCTCCCCACATTGCTCGTCGTCGCCGCCGTCGCCGGCTGGCCCCTGGCGCGGACGCTTTCCTTCGCGTTCACCGACGCTCAGCTCGACCAGCTCGATGCCGCCGGCTGGGTCGGCCTGCGAAACTTCGCGTATCTCCTGGGCGATCCCGATTGGTGGGGCGCGGTGCGCAACACGGTCGTGTTCACGCTTTGCTCGGTCTTCCTCGAGCTGACGATCGGCCTCGGCATCGCGTTGCTTCTGAACGCCCGGTTCCACGGTCGCGCCGTGTTGCGGGCGGTGGTGCTGGTTCCCTGGGCCATTCCCACCGTGGTCTCGGCGCAGATCTGGGCCTGGATGTTTCACGACTTCTATGGCGTGTTCAATGACCTGCTGCTGAGCCTGGGCCTGATCGACACGCCGGTGGCCTGGCTTGCCGACCCGGCTACCTCGATGGCCGCCGTGATCGTGACCGACGTGTGGAAGACCACGCCGTTCATCACGCTGCTCCTGCTCGCCGGCCTGCAGACCATTCCGCGCGAGCTGTACCAGGCCGCGAAAATCGACGGCGCCGGCCCGTTCATGGCGTTTTTTCGCATCACGCTGCCGCTGCTCAAGCCGGCGATCGGGATCGCGCTGGTCTTTCGCACCCTCGACGCGCTGCGCATCTTCGACCTGATCTACGTGATGACCAGCAACAGCCGGGCGACGGCGACGATCTCGGTCTATGCGCGCCAGCAGCTCATCGACTTCCAGGAGGTGGGCTTCGGCTCGGCCGCGTCGTTTCTCGTCTTCGTGATCGTCGGCCTGTTCAGCGTCCTCTGTGTGGCCGGTTTACGGGTCGGCCGGGAGGACGTGCGATGACGCGCCTACGCCCGGCCACGGTGCTGCTCTATGTGCTGGGCGCCTTGGTGCTCGTCTATACGCTGTTTCCGTTCTATTGGGCCGTGGTCTCCTCGCTCAAGCCTGGCGCGTCGCTGTTTCGCATCGACTACTGGCCGAGCGGGCTCGATTTCGAGAACTATCGCGCCGTGTTTGCCACCCAACCCTTCGGTCGCAACATGCTCAACTCGGTGATCGTGGCGGCGAGCACGGTGGCGGCCTCGCTGGGCCTGAGCGTGTTCGCGGCGTACGCGCTCGGCCGCATCCAGTTTCGCGGGCGCTCGGTGCTGCTCTATACCATTCTCGGCACCTCGATGTTCCCGCAGGTGGCGGTCTTGTCGGGCCTGTTCGAGCTGATCAGCGCGCTCGGCCTCTACAACAACTGGTTCGGCCTGACCTTCGCCTACATGATCTTTACCCTGCCGTTCACCGTGTGGGTGCTGACCACGTTCATGCGCGCGTTGCCGCGCGAGATCGAGGACGCTGCCCTGATCGACGGCGCCGGCCCGCTGGTTCTGGTCTGCCGGATCCTGCTGCCGCTCCTCGCCCCGGCGCTGGTGACCACCGGCCTGCTCGCCTTCATAGCGGCCTGGAACGAATTCCTGTTCGCGCTCACCTTCACCCTCACCAATCAGGCGCGCACGGTGCCGGTGGCGATCGCCCTGATCAGCGGCACCAGCCAGTACGAGCTGCCCTGGGGGCAGATCATGGCCGCGTCGGTGATCGTCACCGTGCCGCTCATCGTGCTCGCGCTCGTCTTCCAACGGCGCATCGTCTCGGGCCTCACCGCGGGCGCGCTCAGCGACTGACTCGTTGGGGCCGTGCCGCGGCGCATTTCGCCGGTCTGACCGATTTGCTATGATAATCATTCGAACATAGGGCACGCGCCGTCATGGGAGTATCCAAGCATGATCTGAAGCGGCGCATCGATCAGGCCCTCGGCCGCGACAGCGCCGATCTGGTCATCAAAGACTGCCGATTTCTCAACGTGGCCACGGGCGAGATCGACCACGGCGATATTGCCGTGTGCGACGACATCATTGTCGGCAC
>JAUVWK010000262.1 GCA_030604165.1 Alphaproteobacteria bacterium
AACTCCATCTGCCACAGCCGGTCCTGGGCATGGGCGAAGCCGATGGCGAAAAAGGCGTCGGCCGGGCTGGCGGCAAAGATGTGGGGGATGCCGTGCTCATCGCGGACGATCTCGACCGGCGCCTCGATGCCGGCCAACGCGATCTCGCCGTCGGTCTGGGGCAGCGAGGTGCGGAGCCAGAGATAGCCCGCGGCCAGCAGCAGGATGATCAACACGAGCAACGCGCCGAGGCCGGCAAAGGGCCACCAGAGGCGAAAGCCGCGGCGCCGGCGCCTAGCCATGGCTTTCGTTCCGTTTTTGGGCAAGTGTGGCGCCGCTCGGGCAGCCGAAGATCGTCATGCCGCTCTAAGTACCACGGAATCGTGATAGGGGGCACTAGCTCTGGCGCGATCGGCGTGCGCCTGCTATAGGCGGCGCGGAGGCCGCGCCGGCCGTAGTCGAGCTACATGGAGGCCAACCGGTGACAGAAGCCCGGCATTCCTCGCCCGAGGCCATGATCAAGACTCTGGTCCCGAGCTATCCGGTCTATTGCGTGCGCCCCAAGACCTTGCGCGAGGCGACCGAACGCTTCCTCGACCGCTTCCACGGCCGCGTGCTGTACGCGGTGAAGTGCAACCCGCATCCTTTGATCCTCAAGGGCCTCTACGACGCGGGCATCCGCCATTTCGACACCGCCTCGCTGGCCGAGGTGGCGCTCATCCGCGAGCTGTTCCCCGACGCGAGAGCCTATTTCAACCACCCCGTCAAGATGCGCGCGCACATCAACACCGCCTACCGGGTCTATGACGTGCGCCATTTCGTGGTCGATCACGAAGCGGAGCTCGCCAAGGTGATCGACGAGACCGGCGGGCAGGACGTCGATATCCTGGTGCGCATGGCGACACCCGAGGCCGGCGCGGCGTTTCACCTCTCGGCCAAGTTCGGCGCCACGCCGCAAAGCTGCGTCGAGTTGCTGCAGGCGGTGCACAAGGCGGGCCTCAGGGCCGGTCTCGCCTTTCATGTCGGCTCGCAATGCGTCAATCCGGGCGCCTTCGGGACGGCGCTCGGCGTGGCGCGCGACGTGCTGACGGCGGCCAAGGTCGAGCTCCATTATCTCGACGTGGGCGGTGGCTTTCCGGCGGCCTATCTCGGGGTCGACGTGCCGCCGCTGGAAACCTTTTTCGCGGCGATCGAGCAGGGGCTGAAGGCGCTCAAGCTGCGCCGCGATTGCGTGCTGATGGCCGAGCCCGGGCGCATCCTGGTGGCCGATAGTTGCACGCTGGTGACTCAGATCGCGCTGCGCAAGGACAGCCGCCTCTATATCAACGACGGCGTTTATCACAGCCTGTCGGAGACGGTACACGGCGGCACCCGGCTGCCGGTGCGGCTGATCAAGCAACGCGGCGCCGCGTCGAAGCAGATGACCGACTTCACGGTCTATGGCCCGACCTGCGATTCCACCGACGTGCTGCCCACGCCGTTCGCCTTGCCCGACAACGCCGCGGAAGGCGATTGGATCGTGATCGACCGTATCGGCGCCTACAGCAACGCGCTGAGCACCAACTTCAACGGCTTCCACCCGGAGACCTTCGTCGAGATCGACGAGACCGCCGCATGACCATGCGCGAAGGCGCTCACGCGATCGACGCGCCCTACGGGCCGCGGCGCATGGCCTATACGGAATGGGGCGACGCGGCGAACCCGCGCGTCGCGCTTTGCGTGCACGGCATGACGCGCAACGGGCGCGACTTCGACGTGCTGGCCGCGGCCTTGGCGCCTACCCATCGCGTGCTCTGCGTCGACGTGGCGGGCCGCGGCAAGAGCGATTGGCTCGACGACAAGGCGGGCTACATGGTCGGCACCTATGTGCGCGACTTGGCCGGCCTGCTCGGCCAGCTCGGCGTGACGGCGGTGGATTGGATCGGCACCTCAATGGGCGGCATCATCGGCATGACGGTCGCGGCCAGTCCCGAGGCGGCGCTGCGCCCCTTGGTGCGGCGTCTCGTGCTCAACGATATCGGCCCCTTTCTGCCGGGCCGGAGCATGATGCGGATCGCCGAATTCGTCGGCCGCGCGCCCGGTTTTGCCGATCTCGCCGCCGCCGAGCGCTATCAACGCGAGATCAACGCGCCCTGGGGGGCGCTGAGCGAGGCGCAGTGGGCGCACCTGGCGCGCCACGCCGTGCGCGCCGATACGGCCGGCGGCTATCGTATCCACTACGATCCGGCGCTGGGCGAGGCGTTGCGCCAGGGGCCGATCCCCGACCTCGATATCTGGACGCTGTGGGACGAGATCCGCTGCCCGGTCTTCGCGCTGCGGGGCGGCGAGTCCGATATCCTCTTGCCCGAGACCGCCGCGGAAATGCGGGTGCGCGGCCCGGGCGCGGAGGTTTTCGAAGTGCCCGGCGTCGGCCATGCGCCGGCGCTGATGGACCAGGCTCAGATCGGTGCGGTCCGGCGCTGGCTCGAAACGCCGCTACCCGCTTCTTAGCCGCTTGGCGACGTCGAGCGCGGCGTAGGTGAAAATGCCGTCGGCGCCGGCGCGCTTGAAGCCTTGCAACGCCTCGAGGATCGCGCCGTCGCCGTCGAGCCAGCCTTTCTCGCCCGCCGCCTTGAGCATCGCGTACTCGCCCGACACCTGATAGACGTAGGTCGGCACGCCGAAGCGCTGCTTGACCCGCTGGACGATGTCGAGATAGGGCATGCCCGGCTTGACCATCACCATGTCGGCGCCCTCGGCCAGATCCAGCGCCACCTCGCGCAGCGCTTCGTCCGAGTTGGCCGGGTTCATCTGATAGGTGCGCTTGTCGCCCTGGCCGATGGCCGAGGCCGAGCCCACCGCGTCGCGAAACGGCCCGTAATAGACCGAGGCGTATTTGGCCGAATAGGCCATCAGCCGCACGTGCTCGAAGCCGGCGCCGTCGAGCGTGACGCGAAGCGCGCCGATGCGCCCGTCCATCATGTCCGAGGGCGCGATCACGTCGCAGCCGGCCTCGGCCTGCACCAGCGCCTGCTGGCACAGCATCTCGACCGTCTCGTCGTTGACCACATAGCCCTCGCGCACCAGCCCGTCCTGGCCGTGGCTGGTGTAGGGGTCGAGCGCCACGTCGCAGATCACGCCGAGCTCGAGGCCGGCGGCCTTGACCGCGCGCACCGCGCTGCACACCAGATTGTCGGGATTCAGCGCCTCGTCGCCGTCCGGCGTTTTCTTCTCGGGCGGTGTGGCGGGAAAGATGGCGAGCGCCGGAATGCCGAATTCCACCGCCTCGGCGGCGCGCTCGGCCAGCCGGTCTACAGAGACCCGCTCCACGCCGGGCATGGAGGGCACGGCTTCGATCGCGTTCTCGCCCTCGCGCACGAAAAGCGGCCAGATCAGATCGTCGACCGAGAGCCGCGATTCGGCGACCAGGCGGCGCGACCAGGCATCGCGCCGGTTGCGCCGCAGCCGGGTTTGCGGATAGCGGCCAAGCGGGGTCGGACGGTCAGCCATCGCCATCTCCATCGCGTCGAGCGTTTCGCACCGTGTATCTGGCTCGGACCATAGACCCAGCCGGCTTTTCTGACTAGGCGCTCGGCCGGCGCAGCGTCAGGGCCTTGATCTTGAGCTCGTACATGAGCATGTCGCGCCGGGCCTCCGGTTTGGCGACCGGCTCGACGCCGTGGAACGAGGCGTCGGTTTTGAGAAACCCGAACATGGCGTTGGGCTTGTAGTCCACGGTGGCGATCCGCTCGAACCGGTCGAAGGGATAATGCGGTCCGCCTTCGCAACGAAAGGCCGGATCGAGCGGCCGGTAAAGCGAGGTGCCGAGCTCGGGCGCGCCGGCGTCGGCGGGCAGATAAAACAGCATGGTGAGCAGCCGGTGACGCGCGTCCGTGTGCGGCCCGAGCGCGTAGTCTTTGATGTCACGCACCAACATGGAATCCTGCTTGACGCGAAGCTGTGTCGCCTGGCCATTGAAGCGCGCCTCGATATGGGGGCCGAACTTGCCCAGCAACGGTGTCAGCAGCTCGTCGCTGTCGAGCCAGTCGCGGATCGCGCCCCAAAAACGCCGGTCGTCGTCGCCGAGCTTGGCGAGATCGCCGTCGTCGAGACGAAAGATGAAGCGCTCCTCATAGGTGCCGGGCGCCACCAGGCCGCTTTCGCCATGGCAGGTCAGGTTCTCCTCAGACGGCAGCCGAGCCAGCATCTCTTCGTAGAATTCGTCGGGAAAGACGTTCTCTTGATAGATCGGGAAAGACGCTCTCTTGATAGAAATGCGGGAAGGGCTCCACGGTCAGCGGCGCATCGGCGATGCGCTGGACGGCATGCTCTTGGGTCTGCGGGTCCATGTTATACCAAGGAGCGGTAATAATGACCCATAGGGATCGTCCAGGCGGCCCGTCGGGTAGGAGGCAGGCCGCAGGCGATGCGCGACATCGTCAAGACCTTCCGACGCCCGCCGACGGGTCGCATGGGCGACCGGAACGGCGGCTTGCCAAGGCTTTCGGACGGCGTCGCGCACGGCTCCCGATGCTGCGGCATCGGCACGCCGCACGCTCCTAGCCGAAAACCTTGGCAAGCCGTCCCTATGAGTCATTATCACCGCTCCTTGGTATAACATGGATTCGCAGACCCAAGAGCATGTCGTCCAGCGCATTGCCGATGCACCGCTCGCGGCCGAGCCCTTTCCGCATTTCTATCAGGACGACGTCTTTCCCGACGATTTCTACGAAGAGATGCTGGCTCGGCTGCCGGCCGAGGAGAACCTGACCAGCCATGGCGAAAGCGGCCTGGTGGCGCCCGGCACCTATGAGGAGCGCTTCATCTTTCGTCTCGACGACGGCGA